>NZ_JBQHWK010000055.1:0-374 GCF_052064015.1 Collinsella sp. HCP3S3_D1 | reverse complement strand
CTTGGTCTGCTCGATAAACAGGTCGAACTTGGGGAAGCAGCCGCGGCGGTTGAGCAGGCGCAGGCCGAAGCAGTCGGCGAGGTAGTAGCCCTTCTCGCAGCCGCCCGAACCATGGTCGGAAGCCATGGTGACGCAGTTCTCGGCACCCACAGCCTGGCCGATGGGGCCCTCGGGCTTGGTCATGGCGTAGACGCGCACGCCCATGTCCTTCATCTTCTTGACGGCCTCGAGGACCTCGGGGGTGGTGCCGGACTCGGAGGCGGTGAGCACGACGGACTTCTCAGTCATGCGCTTGTGGCCGGAGACGTTCCACTCGGCGGCGTGGATCAGGTAGACCTCGAGGTCGCGGTCGCCGAACTTGTTCATGAGGTACT
>NZ_JBQHWK010000054.1:0-390 GCF_052064015.1 Collinsella sp. HCP3S3_D1 | reverse complement strand
GTTCAGCGTTACTCGCGCTGCGCGGGCGGTTTGAAGGTTTGAAGGTTTGTAAGTAGTTGGGGATGGGTTTGCCGAAGGGTTTCGGCAATGATTCGCTGAACGGTTTCGGGAATGGTTTCCTGAACGGTTCGGGGAATGGTTTCGGGAATGGTTTTGTGGTCATGGCGTGATCCCGATCTGCTCGGACATGTGTGGCAACAGGTCAGCGATGACGTCCCAACTGGAGGCGAGCGCGTCACCCTCCTCGCTCCAGATGCGTGCCAACTCGGCGGTGTTCTTGTCACGGATAGCGGTCGAGGCGATGCTGTCGAGGGCGCGGCAGAATGCTTTCGTCTCGTTTGGTTTCGTCAACACCTTGTCGTGCCTCAGGAATGAGCGCACGAGGTTTTC
>NZ_JBQHWK010000053.1:0-436 GCF_052064015.1 Collinsella sp. HCP3S3_D1 | reverse complement strand
GCAGGCGCGTCTACGCCGAGCTGGAGGCCGCGCGCGGCGCCTCGAGGTTCGACGGCGTGCGCCGCATCGGCATCGACGAGACGTCGTACAAGAAGGGCCACAAGTACGTCACGGTGGTCGTCGACCACGACCGCGGCTGCCTCATCTGGGCGCACGAGGGCACCGGCAAGGACGTGCTCAACCTGTTCCTCGACGAGCTCACGCGCGAGCAGAGGCGCGCCATAGAGGTGGTGACCGCCGACGGCGCGAGGTGGATAAGGCAGCTGGTCAAGCGCCGCTGCCCCAACGCGAGGTGGGTCATGGACCCCTTCCACGTGGTCCAGTGGATGAACGACGCGCTCGACGCCGTGCGCTGCGAGGAGTGGAACGCCGCCAGGGCCGCCGCCAGGGCCGCCAGGCCCAGGCCCGAGGGCAAGCGCGGCAGGCCTGCCAAAGG
>NZ_JBQHWK010000052.1:0-476 GCF_052064015.1 Collinsella sp. HCP3S3_D1 | reverse complement strand
ATGGCCGGGGTCGCGATGGCCGTCCGCGCCTCGGCATCGTTCGAGCAGTCGATGGCGGAGGTTGCCGCCACTGGCGAGGAGGCCCGTGGACAGATCGCCGGCCTGCGCAAGGCCGCGCTCGACGCTGGGCGCGACACTGCTATCTCGGCCACCGAAGCCGCCGACGGCATCACGGCGCTGGCGAAGGCTGGCGTGTCCACCGCTGACATCCTGTCGGGCGGTTTGCGGGGCGCACTCAACCTCGCTGCCTCCGGCCAGCTGAGCGTCGCCGACGCCGCTGAAACAACATCCGCCGCCCTCGTCCAGTTCAAGCTGAAGGGCAAGGACGCTGGGCATGTCGCGGACCTGCTCGCCGCAGGAGCTGGTAAGGCCATGGGCTCGGTCGGGGACATGGGGCAGGCGCTCAAGCAGTCCGGCGTCGTCGCCTCCCAATTCGGCGTCTCCATCGAGGAGACCGTCGGCCCTCTCGCCGCGTT
>NZ_JBQHWK010000051.1:0-478 GCF_052064015.1 Collinsella sp. HCP3S3_D1 | reverse complement strand
CGTCCCCGCAGCACCCGGTCCCCGGGGTCGCACCCGCGTACCTTGAGAGCCGCATAGCGATAGGAGAGAGATGGAAGAGTATCCTCTTCCAGACTCGATTCTTTTCTGCGATTAAATCAAGAATGATAGCAATCATTCATCCGATCCAAACAAGAGGAATTCACTTAATTATGAGTGAGGAGCATCTGATCGCGAGCACAGTGGAACACGCTGTGCCGCGGTATGAGATACCCGAATTGCGACATGAGAGCGCTATTCATGATATCGATTAATCTATATTAGCGACACGTGGATATCCCGCGGGCCCGGAGCGGTCCCGCAAGATACCACGGGCGCACGGCGGATGCCTTGGCACAGGGAGCCGATGAAGGACGCGGCAAGCTGCGATAATCCCCGGCGAGGAGCACACATCCTTCGACCCGGGGGTCTCCGAATGGGCGAACCCATCCGTAGAGGTACGGATATCCCCCCGCTGAAC
>NZ_JBQHWK010000050.1:0-533 GCF_052064015.1 Collinsella sp. HCP3S3_D1 | reverse complement strand
CTGCTGAGCCATGTTGGGGTGCAGCGACGTGGACCAGGCGACGATCTCCTTGCTGCCGAAGTCGTAGACCGGCGCGAAGTAGGCCTTGCCCCAGGGCTGTTTGAACTCGGTGACGTCGGTGCCCATCTTTTCCCACGGCCCGTCGGCGGCGAAGTCGCGCCCGATGACGTTCTCGAAGGTCTTTCCGACCTTGCCCCTGTACGAGTTGTACCTGTGGTAGTCGGTCTCGCGGCGGATCCCGCAGCTGATGCCCATCTCGCGCATCATCTTCAGCACGGTCTTGTAGGCTATGCGCACGCCCTGCTCGGCGCGCAGGCACATGGCGATCTGCCTGTGGCCGCACCCGTTGGCCGTGCGCGAGAATATCTCGGCGGCGGCCTCCCAGAGCTCGGGCCTGGTGGGAGCCTTCGGGTGCGACAGCGCGTAGTAGTAGCTCGACCTCGCCAGGCCGGCGCACTCCAGCAGGCACCCCAGCCCGTACCCCTCTTCGCGCAGGGCGCTCACGGCCTCGACCTTCGCCCTGGTCAGAGTCC
>NZ_JBQHWK010000049.1:0-560 GCF_052064015.1 Collinsella sp. HCP3S3_D1 | reverse complement strand
GAGAGCACTTCTGCCCCTCGAACAGGGGGCGGAACATCAGCCTGCGCGCCGCTTCCGCGCCCGGTCAAGGCTCGACACCTTGCCTGCGGATGCGACCGACTCCACAGACTTCTGATAGGCACCCCTCGGACCCCGATACTGGGGCCGTCGACCCTCCACGTCCGGCAACCGCAGCGCCGCCAGCAGCTGCTTGAGGACCGTGGCCGTCGCGTTCGCCTCACGCAGCGCCGAGTTCACGACCAAGCTGGACACTCCGTTACCGTCCGTCTCAATCGACAGCAGCACGTCATGCTTGCCACGGATCGCCGCATCCAGAGAATCGAGCCGATCCTTTGCCCGGCACGCCTCCTCCAGTTGCACCAACTGCTCCGGCGTCAGCTCGAACACGTCCGCCACGCCACGCCACAAAGCACGCCCACCATCCGCCAACGAGGCTGGACACGGGGCCGGGATATGGGGCTCGTCAGACATGCTCAACACCTCCAGCGTCGCGCCGATATGCATCTGGTGGTATCGCACCACCAGAGAGAATGGTTTTCAGGCCCTGTAGACTGCGAGAC
>NZ_JBQHWK010000048.1:0-569 GCF_052064015.1 Collinsella sp. HCP3S3_D1 | reverse complement strand
GGCTCTTCGGTGGTTTCTGTGGGAGAGATTCCGGCATAGGCCCAGCTCAGCGGGCGAAAACAACGATCTGGAACTGAAACGGCCCCGGGAGGGGCCGTTTCCGCGTCATCCGCCTATGATTGCTAAGCCAAATTCAGACAACCGAAGAGGCGTGACGCATGAAGAGTCTACTACTTCTCGCCCTCGGTCTGGCCCGCACGGTCGTCCTGGGCGCGCGCATCGAGGCCGAGCGCATCGTCGTGAGCGTCCGGCCCTACAAGCGCGAGCAGCGCCGCTGCCCCGTATGCGGCAGGGCCTGCGACTTCTACGACATGGCGAACCGCGGGGCCCCCAGGCTGTGGAGGGCGATGGACCTGGCGCGCTCGGCCTGCTACCTGGAGTACGCGCCCTGCAGGGTGCGCTGCCCGGAGCACGGCGTGCGCACCGAGGCCGTCCCCTGGGCGCGGCACGGGGCGCGCTTCACGCGCGACTTCGAGGACTGGGTGGCGTGGCTGGCGGTCCGCTGCACCGCCTCGGCGGTCTCCGAGCTCGCCCGCGTCGAGTGGCACAGCGTGGGCGGCGTGTGCAGG
>NZ_JBQHWK010000047.1:0-619 GCF_052064015.1 Collinsella sp. HCP3S3_D1 | reverse complement strand
TGAACTGCCTCCCATTTCTTGGACATGAGAAATGGGAGGCTTTTTATGCGTGTCGACTTGAGGGTGAAGCACGACATCGAGGCCAGGAAGGCGGCGATCGGGCTCTTCGAGCGAGGCCACGGCTCCGAGTCGGCGGCGAAGGCGTTGTCGGTCCCGCGCGACACCGTGAGACAATGGCTCTACGTATACCGGTCGTTCGGAAGCGAGGTGCTGCTATCCATGGACGGCAAGCAGACCAGGTACACATACGAGCAGAAGGTCGCCGCCGCCTCCGCCGTCGTCGACGGCGGCATGAGCAAGCGGGACGCCATGGAGGCGTTCGGGGTCATGTCCCTGGCGCCGCTCAAGAGATGGTGCGCGCTCTACCGCGAGGGCGGCGCCGAGGCGCTCAGGCCCAGGCCCAAGGGCCGGCCGAGCGGTTCCAAGGCGAGGCCGCGCACGCGCGAGCAGGAGCTCGAGGAGCGCTGCCGAAGGCTCGAGACCGAGGTGGCCTACCTAAAAAAATTGCGTGCCCTGGTCGAGAGGGACGGACTCTGACCAGGGCGAAGGTCGAGGCCGTGAGCGCCCTGCGCGAAGAGGGGTACGGGCTGGGGTGCCTGCTGGAGTGCGCCGGCCTGGC
>NZ_JBQHWK010000046.1:0-650 GCF_052064015.1 Collinsella sp. HCP3S3_D1 | reverse complement strand
AAGGTGCACGCCTGCGCCGGTTCCCGGTTCGACCGGGCCGCGCGGCAAGGAGATATATTGCCAGACCGGAGGGGCCCGCGGGGCGGGAATCCCGCACTCCATATTTTGTTCACAAATGAACCAGAGGGCCCTGGAATCCGACAGGGTCTAATCGACGATCATATATCTCAGACAGACCGTATGACCTCGGTGTTCATGCTGTCCGATGTATACGTATCGGTTATATACCCAAACCAGAATTAAATAGCACCTAGGAGATAGATTGCGACGGTTCCCCTTATAAAGCCTTTACGCGACAAAGGACCCCGCCAGACAGCGCTGGAGCCCCATTAGTGTGCAATCCTAGCCGAAAGACGTAAAACGCGAGAAAAGATTGATTTGTAATCTAAATTGGCAGATCCATCTAGGAAATACGCAACCAGCCAAAGGAGCGTTCCTAAGTTCGGACTGTAAAGAACGAGTCCCAAAAACAGGCCTCGAAAAGAATCAACCCACTTCATATGCTATTGCGACTTCAGAATAAAGAAATCAACTATCTAGAGCCACGGATCAATACAAACGCAAAAAAGGGGGAGGCCGCGAGGCCTCCCCCTTCTCGATTCTCGATGACGGCTCGGTGCCGTCCACCGGTCAGCGGCGCCCTGGCCTCC
>NZ_JBQHWK010000045.1:0-657 GCF_052064015.1 Collinsella sp. HCP3S3_D1 | reverse complement strand
GAGGCTTCGGTAGTTTGTGTGACAAGGGGCTAGCCTAGGCAGCAACGCTCTTCGCTCCCTTCACGCCCTTCTTCCTCGCCTTCACCGGGCGACCCGGGAGCTGGGGCTGGCAGTCGCCGCACCTGAGCATGAGCAGGGCCACGAGGTTGTCGGTGTTGCGGAAGCCGTAGCCCATCCTCACCGCCACCTTGATCTTGTTGTTGATGGCCTCTACGCGCCCGTTGCTGATGCCGAGCTCGACTGCGGCGATGATGTCGTCGCGCCGGCGGCGCACCTTCTTCTCCACGGCGACGACCTTGGCGATCTTGCAGTAGGCGGCCCTGTGCATCCAGTCGTCGAGCAGCTCGGCGGCCTCGGAGCCGTCGGCTGCCCGGAAGACGGCCCGCAGGTCCTCCTTGAGCTCCCAGGCCCTGACCAGCCGCGAGCCGGCCCTCTTCTTGAGCGCCTCGAGCCTCGCCCTCTGGCCGTCGGTGAGGTCCTCGGGGTTCTTCACGAGCGCGTAGCGGCTGCCCTTGATGGAGGCCGCCTCCTCCTCGAGCGCCCTGACCTCCTCGGGCGGCAGCTCGCCTTTGGCAGGCCTGCCGCGCTTGCCCTCGGGCCTGGGCCTGGCGGCCCTGGCGGCGGCCCTGGCGGCGTTCCACTCCTCGCAGCGCACGG
>NZ_JBQHWK010000044.1:0-780 GCF_052064015.1 Collinsella sp. HCP3S3_D1 | reverse complement strand
TTAATATGAGAAAGCCATTGTCAATAGGCGTGTTTGTTCGAGCCCGGTTTTAAACCGGGCTTTTTCGTTTCCCGTCGGGAGGGCCCGCGCACGCTGCACGTTTAGTCGACGCTTGCCTGGCAAGCTAATATCCGCGGGCTCTTGCGGGCGCGCTGCCGGCGGTCAGCCCGGTATGTCCGCGCACCCCACCGCATTTCGATTCTCCGTCCGGCGCGCTCGTCCGAAACCAGTCTTGTTCACGGGCGCGGCCCTTGCCTTGGGCTGCCCAAAAAAGGGTCGTGAACGCGCGCCGGCGATGCGTCGAGGCGCGGGCCCTCCCGGCGGGAGGCTTGTTGTCCGACGGGGTCAGCCGAGGGTCCCCTCCGCCCGGCGCCCGATCTCCCAGACCCAGCAGGCGAGCTCGCGCGCGACGGCGGCGTTTGCCTTGCACGGGCTCTTGCCCGCCGCCGCCAGCGCCTCGCGGCGGCGGCAGAGCCTGGCGGTGCAGTCGTCGGCGCGCGCCCGGATCGCCGCGGGGACGTCCGCGCCGGGCGCCGGGGCCTTCGGGCGGGGCGAGCACGTCAGGTAGTGCCACGCCGACTCCACCAGCGCCGTCCTGGCGAGCCGGTTGCCCGTCTTGGTTATCCCGCCGCGCCGCTCGGTCTCGCCGCTCGAGCGCTCCGACGGGACCAGCCCGCACCAGCTCGCGAAGGCCGGGGCCGTCCGGAACCTCGTGAAGGAGCCCGCCTCGGCTGCGAGCCTGAAGGCCGTCAGGGTGTCGATTCCCTTGATGCAGGAGAG
>NZ_JBQHWK010000043.1:0-799 GCF_052064015.1 Collinsella sp. HCP3S3_D1 | reverse complement strand
TTCCTGGCCTCGATGTCGTGCTTCACCCTCAAGTCGACACGCATAAAAAGCCTCCCATTTCTCATGTCCAAGAAATGGGAGGCAGTTCAGTTGCGGTGAAATAGGGAGTGTTTTAGCCGTTAAAAGGCCTATTCAGTCCTTATTTCACCGCAACTCGGAGGGGATAAGGCGGTAGTGTCGAGAAAGTTGGTGTAGTGCCCGATCCGAAGCGAGTCGGCCCGGCGTCCCAGAATCTGGAATACGGTTGATATCCTATGCCGCCTCGACCCTGTCCGCAAGCTCGAGGCCGGACTCGAGCATCTTCCTTGCCTCCGCCTCGAGCCGCGCCCAATCGACGGGACCGTCGGTCCCCCGGGTGCGACCGTCGTCGTAGAGCTCGTTCATCCTCGCCTCCGAGAAGTACCTGGACTCCTGCCATATCTCGTCCTGCTCGCACATGACCGCGCCCGCGAGCCGCACCAGCGAGCCCGTGGAGAGGAACACCTGCACGACGCGCGACCTGCGCTTTATCTCTCGGTTGGTCCTCTCCTGCACGTTGTTGGTGCGCAGGCGCTTCCAGTGGGTCGGCGGGAAGTCGAGGTAGGCCAGCGCGTCGGGCTCGGCCTCCTCCAGCACCGCCGCCGCCCTGGGGCAGCACCCCGCCAGCATGTCGCACGCCGCGTGGTACATGGCCGTCACGGTGGCGGCGTCGCGCCCGCGGAACACCTGTGTTAGCGCTAATCTAAAATTGACCACTTTCGCAAACGCATCTCGCCGAATGCGCTAACGCGCTTTCGCCGACCCCGCTAACGTACTTTCA
>NZ_JBQHWK010000042.1:0-816 GCF_052064015.1 Collinsella sp. HCP3S3_D1 | reverse complement strand
AAGACGATATGAGAAAGCCATTTGGGTCGCCTCCCCCGCGGCGCAGCTTCTTTTCGCGGGCTCGGGATGCCACAATGGGCTTTGAGTATCGGCCCGTGCGGTAGCCCTTACCGCACCTGCGGGGAGGAGGCTTCCCATGCCCCATGTTACCTCCATCGGCCTGGACGTCCACGCGCGATCGGTCGCCGCCGCGGCGTTCAACCCCTTCACCGGCGAGGTGGTGCACCGTGACTTCGGGACGGACGCCGCCGAGATCGCGGAGTGGGCCCTCGGGTTCGAGGAGCCCAGGGCCTGCTACGAGAGCGGCCCCACCGGCTTCCACATGGCGCGCGAGCTGCGCGCGCTCGGCCTCGACTGCGCCGTGGCCGCCGTCTCCAAGATGCAGAGGCCGGCGGCGGACGCGCGCCGCAAGAACGACCGGCGCGACGCCGAGTTCATCGCCCGCATGCTCGCCACCCACAACATCGTGGAGGTCCCGCTGCCCGATGCGGCCGTCGAGGCCGCCCGGGACCTCGACCGCGCCCTCGACGACGCCACGGCGGAGTACCGCCGCGCCAGGCAGCGCCTCAACATGTTCCTGATCAGGCTGGGCCACGTCTGGGACGAGCGCAACGCCGACGGGACGAGGAAGGGATCCTGGACGCGCGCCCACTGGAGGTGGATATCCGGGATCAGGCTCGAGGGGCCCCAGCGCGACGTGCTCGAGTACTACGTCACGGCCGCGAGGTGCGCGGAGTCGGACCGCCGGCAGCTCGAGAAGAAGGTGCTCGCCCTCGCCCGGACCGACCGGTGGCGCCCGGCCGTCGAGGCGCTCTC
>NZ_JBQHWK010000041.1:0-905 GCF_052064015.1 Collinsella sp. HCP3S3_D1 | reverse complement strand
TGAAAATACGTTAGCGCAACCGGTGAAACCGCCTTTGCGCGAACGGCGCGCCTGTTTAGCGAAACTGGTGAAAAATAGATTGACGCTAACAACTGCGACACGATCCTGCCCACGCGGCGCCTGAGCTGCCAGGAGCCGGCCTCGCGCATGCAGACGCGCATGAGGTGGACCGCGCAGCGCTGCCACGCGGCGCCCTGGAAGACCTCGCCGAGCGCCCGGACGAGCCCCGGGCGGGCGTCCGAGACGACGAGCCGCACGCCCGCCGCCCCGCGCGAGCGGATAGCCCGCAGGAAGGCGAGCCACGAGTCGTAAGACTCGGTGTCAACCACGTCGACACCGAGGACGCGCCTCCAGCCGCCCGCATCGCAGCCGATGGCGGTGACCACGGCGGTGGAGGCGACGCGCCCCTCGCGGCGGCACTTGACGTAGGTCGCGTCGAGCCAGACGTAGGGCACCGGCGAGCCGTCGAGCGGCCTTCCGCACAGATCCTCGATGTCTGCGTCCAGGCTCGAGGCGATTGCGCTCACCTGGTCCTTCGAGAGCCTGGAGACGCCCATCTTCTCGGCCACCCTCTGCACCTTGCGGGTGCTCGTGCCCGTGGCGTACATCTCGGCGACGGCGGCAACGAGGGCGCGGTCGACGCGCTGGTAGCGCTCGAGCACGTCCTCCGGGAAGAAGCTGCCGGAGCGCAGCTTGGGGATGCGCAGCGTCAGCGTGCCGACGCAGGTGGCGAGCGACCTCTCGCGGTAGCCGTTTCGGCTGTTCGCCCCGCCACCGCAGAGCTGGTCGGCCTCGGCGTCCATCACGGCGTTCACGACCTGCTCGGCGAGTCTGCGAAGCAGCTCCTGCATATCGATGGCGCCGTCGTCGAAACGGGGCATAGCGAGCATGTCCGGCGTCGGGTC
>NZ_JBQHWK010000040.1:0-1476 GCF_052064015.1 Collinsella sp. HCP3S3_D1 | reverse complement strand
GGACCC
Source organism: Collinsella sp. HCP3S3_D1 (assembly GCF_052064015.1). Taxonomy (NCBI): domain Bacteria; kingdom Bacillati; phylum Actinomycetota; class Coriobacteriia; order Coriobacteriales; family Coriobacteriaceae; genus Collinsella; species Collinsella sp. HCP3S3_D1. The sequence continues at coordinate 1,470 of NZ_JBQHWK010000040.1, read as the reverse complement.
CCTCCGAGCCCGGAGAGTACACCCTCTACCTCGACGTGATCGACGGCGGGCAGGCCAAGCACCTCACCCGCAAGGTGACGGTCGACGGCACGTCAATTATGGGCGCGCTCTCGACATCTGCTGACTCCATGGTTCGTTTGTATGTTTCTACTGGACATGCCTATCCCTCTGAAGTCTATTCGCAAAGGGGCGCTTCTAACATTACTGAGTTCTGCAATCAGGTAATTTTGGCTGCCTCCTCTGAAGGCGTTAGACCTGAAGTCGTGTTTGCCCAAGCCATGTTGGAGACTGGATGGCTCCAGTTTGGGGGTTCGGTATCCGCAGACCAGTGCAATTTTGCTGGCTTAGGGGCCACTGGTCCTCAGGTCGGTGGAGCAAGGTTTGACAACGTATATCAGGGGCTGCTTGCTCAATCTCAGCATTTAAAAGGCTATGCGACCAGTTTGCCCTTGAACAACGTTTGTGTTGATCCTCGTTATCAAATACTTGTTGATAGGGGATATCTGGGCATCGCTCCGTGTCTAGAAGACCTCAATGGTTTATGGGCTGTCCCTGGCGATGGTTACGGCCAAAGAATCGCAGCGATTATTAACAGAATGATCTAACGATGCGATTTTCCCTTCAGCGCTAGTCGTCTTTAGATTTCAGTTATACAGCTTCGTTTGTTAGGATGTCTGATTCCGATGAAGACAGCTTGCCGTAAGCTCATCCTTGCAATATTTGTTTCTTTTTTGATTTTGCCTATGGCCGCTTCGTATTCCTTTGCGACAGATCAAGGCACTCCTCCTCTTTTCGTCGATTCTGCTAATAATACGTTTGGCCTGTCGGAGGACTTCTCCCTCGACGGCCTCTCCGCGAAGGCTACCGACGGCGGGTCGCCCCTGCTCGGGGACGAGTGCGAGCTTGGCCTGTCCGTCTCCGGCAATGCGGGCTCGGTCAGGTACAAGTTCGTCTGGGAGCAGGGCGGATGGTCTCGCTGGGGGACAATCCGCCAGGGCGAGCCCTCCGCGTCTTGCCCCTGGACCCCAGAGGTGACCGGAGACGTCAACATTTGGGTGGACGCCATCGACTCGGCCGGCCGCGTCACCACGCGCAAGTTCCCCGTGCATGTGGACGCTTGCCGACTCTCGGTTGATGGAGGGCCCGACTTGGAGTGGTCGCCCGGCATGAAGGTTTCCATTCATGCGGCGGCCGCACCCGGCGCGAAGCTCAAGTTCGTCTGGCAGAAGGACTCCTGGGCCGAGTGGGGGGTTGCGCAGGGGCCGTCCGAGGCGACATCCTGCACCTGGAAGCCCGCTTCGTCCGGTTCGTACAGGGTCTACGTCGACGTCTCCGTCGGCGGCCTCTCCGCGACCTCCGTACTTCCCGTCAGCATAACCGAGGACTTCTCCCTCGACGGCCTCTCCGCGAAGGCTACCGACGGCGGGTCGCCCCTGCTCGGGGACGAGTGCGAGCTTGGCCTGTCCGTCT
>NZ_JBQHWK010000039.1:0-1477 GCF_052064015.1 Collinsella sp. HCP3S3_D1 | reverse complement strand
CTCCCGGGGCCGTTTCAGTTCCAGATCGTTGTTTTCGCCCGCTGAGCTGGGCCTATGCCGGAATCTCTCCCACAGAAACCACCGAAGAGCCCATTTTTTTGTGTAAAAAGGACGAGTGAAATATAATGCTTAAAAAATATTGGATAAAATGTCCGATTTGTAACGGAAAGACGAGAGTTCAAGTATTTCATAATACTGTATTAAAAGATTTTCCTCTTTTCTGCCCTAAATGCAAATTGACGCATATCATTGATGTAGAAAAATTAGAGATTGTAATCAAAAATACAGAAAAACAAACTTTTATTATTTAGAAGAAAGGATATAAAAATGAAACGTTTACCTAAATATACGCCTGCGGAAGTACGGAATGATCCATACGGATTTACTTACAAAGAAATGTCGGAAGTTATTGGCGAGAATGAAGCAAAAGCCTTATATGAAGAATTATATAAGCAATTACCACGCAAAAAAAATCTATCAATGTTGGTAAAAAATATTTGCAAAAGTAGCGATACTGAAAAGTATGTTTACGAACTGAAAGACAACAAATACATTGAAACGGTTTTTATCAAGCGGCGAGATGGTGGAACTGTTTGCGTGAGCACACAAGTCGGTTGTCCTGTTGGTTGTATTTTTTGTGAGTCCGGACGCAATGGTTTTGTTCGTAATCTAACACCGTCAGAAATCGTACAACAGATTATATTGTTGCGTCGAAAAGTAAACCGTATCGTTTTTATGGGTATGGGAGAGCCTTTATTCAATTATGACAACTTGATAAAAGCAATCCATATTCTTCGAGATAGAAATGGACTTAACTTTCCCACCGATGGCATTACCATATCAACAGTTGGTCCGGTCGATCAATTAAAAAAATTGCGCGAGGAACATCTTAAAATTCAGTTGACAATATCTTTACACGCAGCAACACAATCTGCAAGAAATCGTATTATTCCTCACATGCGCATATATGCTATTGAAGATGTTGTTAAGCAAGCCTTATCCTATTCTGAAAGGCATAATCGCAAAATTGTCTTTGCGTATTTGCTTTTACCGGGTATAAATGACCGGCCCTCAGATGTAAGACAACTTGCAAAATGGTTTCGGGGCAAAAAAGTTATGATTAACGTGTTACAATACAACCCAACAAGCAATTCAAGAATTAAAGCACCACAGAAACGGGAAATAGTTGCATTCAAACATCAATTAGAGCAAGCAGGACTTGAAGTTACTATTAGAGTTTCTCATGGCAGAGAGATTAACGCGGCTTGTGGACAGTTAGCTAACACATATAATAAATTCAAAAAAAAATGATTAAAAGTGCCAGACGCATAGACGCAGAGCCGATAACGCATTAGGTCAAAAAACCTATGTGTTATCGGCTTTTTTAGAGGCTTCGGTAGTTTGTGTGACAAGGGGCTAGCCTAGGCAGCAACGCTCTTCGCTCCCTTCACGCCCTTCTTCCTCGCCTTCACCGGGC
>NZ_JBQHWK010000038.1:0-1611 GCF_052064015.1 Collinsella sp. HCP3S3_D1 | reverse complement strand
CGCCCGGTGAAGGCGAGGAAGAAGGGCGTGAAGGGAGCGAAGAGCGTTGCTGCCTAGGCTAGCCCCTTGTCACACAAACTACCGAAGCCTCCTTTTTTCACCTGCTGAAGGTTATCAATCTTCTTATTGAGTATCTCGGCATTCTTTCTTCTGCCAATGCCCTGGCGGGCAGATCCACCCCCCTTTCGGCTGGTTCGGGGGCACAGGCATGCCCTGACGGGCAGATCCACCGCCCTTTCGGCTGGTTCGGGGTCGCAGGCATGCCCTGGCGGGCAGATCAGCGCCTTTTCGGCAGGTTCGGGGGCGCAGGCATGCCCTGACAGACGGCTGCATTGCCCATATGCGTTTTGCGCGCGAGGACCCTGTTGCTCCTGTCAAAAGCGTGGCGAAATGAAGTGGCCCAAAAGAGGGCAGTAGAATACCGAAATCCCAGCTTGAAATAGCTCAGCTATTTGTCACTGTGCGGTTCTGCCTGCTATGATTAGCCATGCACTGCTGGGGAAGACTCATCCGCTAGAATTGCTTGGACGAAAGGAGACGCAATGGTACTCGACAGATACGCGCGATTTGCTGACAGCGCCGACGTGCTCTCTTGCCCCCTTTGCCACAGCGCCCTGAAGCTGCAGGAAGGGAGCCTCGTATGTCCGAAGAGGCACTGCTTCGATATCGCAAAGCAGGGGTACGTAAACCTTCTAGGGCCCTCCAGGCAGTCAGCCCACTACAGCAAAGAATCCTTTGAGAGCCGCATGGCAATCCTGGAGGCAGGGTATTACGACCACGTGAAAGAAGCCGTCCTCACCGCGGTAGGAAGGGCCCTTTCCCCAAGCGAGGGTCCTGCAGCTGTGAACGCGACGCCATTCCGCGTGCTCGACGCGGGATGCGGAGAAGGCTTCTATGCACGTGCAATCCGAGAAAACCTCTGTGTCGACGTGGTGGCGTTTGACCTCTCAAAAGACGCCATGCTGATGGCGGCCCGCCACGATTCCAGAAAGGCGGTCAAATGGCTGGTTGGCGACCTGACGAACATCCCCGTGCTGAAAGGCTCCATCAACTGCGTGGTGGACGTATTCGCTCCCTCGAACTACGACGAATTCAAGCGCGTTCTCACCCCAACCAGAAACGCCTCCGCGCCAGGAGTGCTGGTCAAAGTGGTTCCAGGCAGCAATCATCTTACGGAGCTGCGCCACCTTGCTGAAGGATCTTTGCGCAGCAAGGAATACTCAAACCAGCTGGTGACCGATTGCTTTGAGAAGCACTTCAAGATGACCGACCGCATCAAGGTGACGCGCACCTTCGAGATGTCCGAAAGGGACGTCCGCGTGTTCGCCGAGATGACGCCGCTGCTGTTCGGCATCGACGCGGAGTCCCTAAATCTATCGCGTGTGAAAAGCATCACCATCGAGGCTGAATTGCTGGTGGGCACCCCTCGCTCCCAAGGCCCTTCATGAGCTCAGCCAGCTCATCATCCTCTTAATTGCAGGGCTGAAGGACAGCCCTTGTCAACCGCCCCAGAAGAAATCTGGCTCTTCGGTGGTTTCTGTGGGAGAGATTCCGGCATAGGCCCAGCTCAGCGGGCGAAAACAACGATCTGGAACTGAAACGGCCCCGGGA
>NZ_JBQHWK010000037.1:0-1747 GCF_052064015.1 Collinsella sp. HCP3S3_D1 | reverse complement strand
GACGGGACCGTCCCTCGGCAGGTCCTTCAGCCTGTAGGACCTGCCGGTTATCTTGACCAGGTGGCAGTGGTGGCACACCCTGTCCGCGATCGCGCTCGCCGCCACGTCGTCCCCGAACACCCTGCCCCAGCCGCTGATCCCCACGTTGGTGGTGATGATCGTCGAGCGCTGCTCGTAGCGCGTCGATATCAGCTGGAACAGCAGGTCCGCGCCCGCGCTGCCGACGTCGAGGTAGCCGAGCTCGTCGATGATCAGCAGCCTCGAGTGGGCGTAGTACCTGAGCCTCTTCTTGAGGATGCCGCGCGACGAGGCGTCCTCCAGGTCCTCGACGAGCCGGGCGCAGTCCACGAACCTGACCTCGCGCCCCGCCCTGACCGCCTCGATGCCCAGCGCGACGGCGAGGTGCGTCTTGCCCACGCCGGGGCTCCCCACGAACAGGACGTTCTCGGCCCGCTCGACGAACCTCAGGGTCGCGAGCTCCTCGATCTCGGCGCGCGGGACCGACGGCTGGAAGTCCCAGTCGAAGTCCGCCAGCCCCTTGACGTAGGGGAACCCCGACGACCGTATGCGCTGGTTGGTGATCCTGACCTCCCGGGCCGCGACCTCGACGCGCGTCATCTCCTCGAGGGCGGAGGCGAAGCCCCGCTCGCCCGCGGCGACCATCCTCACGTAGTCGGGCAGGGACGCCGCCATCTCGTGCAGCCCGAGCGCGCAGAGGTTCGCCTGCGCCCTGATCGAGGGGCTGCCCTCCGCGACGGCGCCCATCACGCCCCTCCGAGCGAGTCGAGCAGCGCGAGGTTGGCGCGCGCGGCCTCGGCGATGTCCGCGTCGGCCAGGCCCCGCTTCCCCTCGAGGGCCTGCCCGTAGTGGTCGGGGTCGTAGTTGATGGGCCTCGACGGCCCGGACGCGGCGTCGTGGACGGCGACCTCCTCGCCGGCCATCCTCACCACGACCTGGCCGCCGGGCATCGCCACGACGCTCACGCGCCGGCCGATGCAGCGCCTGGGCACGGACCACTCCCTGCCGGCGGCCCTGACGAGCATGGTCGACGGGACGGTCTGGACGCTCACGTCGCCCACCATCGACTCGAGGAGCCGGAGGTTCCCGATGGGCCGCAGGCTCTCCTTCTCCCGCATGAACAGCACGTCGGGCGGCAGGCCGGTGGTGCGGTTCGGCTCCGAGTTGGCCTGGGCCTCGACCCGGGCCACCGCCTCGGCGAGGCCGCTCCACCCGGTGAACTCGCCGCCGTAGGCGAGCAGGCGGTTCAGGAAGCGGTTGGCCGACTCGTCCTTGCCCTTGGTCTGCGGCGAGCGCGGCGCGCAGAGCCTGAGCTCGAAGCCGGCCTCCCGCGCGAACCGCCACGCCCTCTCCTGCCTGGTCCTCCTGCGGCCCGAGACGGTCACCAGGCACGACATGTTGTCCGTGATGCACTCCTCCGGGACGCCGCCGAGGCGGGTGAAGGTGGCGAGCAGGCAGGACAGCAGGTCGTCGAGCGTGCGGCTCCTGACCGGTATGAAGCGGTGCTTCCGGGAGTAGCCGAGCGTCGCGGTGAACACGCTGAACTCGAAGACCTCGCCCTCCGAGTCGACGAGCCTCATGCCCTCCTTCCAGTCGAACTGCAGCTGCCTGCCCGGGGGCGTCTCGAACCGCGGGTGCGGCTCGCGGCCGCCCGCGCCCCCGAAGGGCACGTCGCGGGCCCGGCACCAGGCGGTGAAGGCGCCGTACCCGGGCAGCCCCTCCCCGCGGC
>NZ_JBQHWK010000036.1:0-1785 GCF_052064015.1 Collinsella sp. HCP3S3_D1 | reverse complement strand
CATAGGCGGGGGGAGGACAACCCGGGGAACTGAAACATCTAAGTACCCGGAGGAGAGGAAATCAATCTCGAGACTCCCCGAGTAGCGGCGAGCGAAAGGGGACCGATGGCCAAACCGTCGAGCGGGCGTACCCGGCAGGGGTTCCGCCGGCGGGGTTGCAGGGCCGCGCATCCGGGGGCTGCCGCCCCCGGGCGCAGGTCCGGCTGGGGAGCGGAACGGCATGGGAGGGCCGGCCGCAGCGGGTGACAGCCCCGTACGCGAACCCAGACCGGACGGCGCGACGCGGTCCCTGAGTAGGGCCGGGCACGTGAAACCCGGTCCGAACCTGGGTGGACCACCATCCAAGCCTGAGTACTACCCTGTGACCGATAGCGCACCAGTACCGTGAGGGAAAGGTGAAAAGCACCCCGGGAGGGGAGTGAAACAGTACCTGAAACCGTGCGCCCACGAGCAGTCGGAGCACCTTTACGGTGTGACGGCGTGCCTTTTGTAGAATGAGCCAGCGAGTCGCTGGCGCGGGGCGAGGTTAACCGAAAGGGAGCCGGAGCGAAAGCGAGCCTTAACAGGGCGACTTGAGTCCCGCGCCGCGGACGCGAAGCCGGGTGAGCTATCCGTGGGCAGGCTGAAGCGGGGGTAAGACCCCGTGGAGGGCCGAACGCACGTCGGTTGAAAACGGCGGCGATGACCTGCGGATAGGGGTGAAAGGCCAATCAAACCCGGAGATATCTCGTTCTCCCCGAAATAGCTTTAGGGCTAGCGTCGCGCGTTCACCGCCGGAGGTAGAGCACCGGATGGACGAGGGGGCTTCGCCGCCTACCGAATCCAACCGAACTCCGAATGCCGGCGGCCCAGAGCGCGGCAGTCAGAGCATGTGGGCTAAGCTGTGTGCTCGAGAGGGAAACAGCCCGGACCGCCCGCTAAGGTCCCCAAGTTCCAGCCGAGTGGCAAAGGATGTGCGTCCGCCCAGACAACCAGGATGTTGGCTTAGAAGCAGCCATGCATTCAAAGAGTGCGTAACAGCTCACTGGTCGAGTGGACATGCGCCGACAATACACGGGGCTAAGCTGGACACCGAAGCGGCGGGATTTTATCTATAGAATCGGTAGGGGAGCTTCCCATGGGCGGAGAAGCCGGAGGGCGACCGACGGTGGAGCGCATGGGAGTGAGAATGCTGGCATGAGTAGCGAGAGACGAGAGAGTAACTCGTCCGCCGTGAACCCGAGGTTTCCTGGGCAAGGCTAATCCTCCCAGGGTCAGTCGGGGGCTAAGGCGAGGCCGGCAGGCGTAGCCGACGCGCAGCAGGCAGACATTCCTGCACCGCGCACGCGGCGCTACGACCGACGGGGCGACGGATGGGGGTGGCTCGGCGGGGTTCTGGACGTCCCCGTGATGGAGCGCGGCCCGCGGACCAGGGAAATCCGGTCCGCACGAGGGCGAGGCTCCGGACGAAGCACTTAAGCGAAGCGAGTGAGCCCGAGGTCCCTAGAAAAACCCCTAGGCAGGCGCGTGCGCGCCCGTACCGCAAACCGACACAGGTGGGTGGGTAGAACATACCGAGGCGATCGGGTCAACCATGGTCAAGGAACTCGGCACAATGGCCCCGTAACTTCGGGAGAAGGGGTGCCCGCGCGTACGTGAACGGACTTGCTCCGGGAGCGGAGGCGGGCCGCAGTGGAGAGGCCCAAGCGACTGTTTACCAAAAACACAGGACTCTGCAGAAGCCGCAAGGCGACGTATAGGGTCTGACGCCTGCCCGGTGCCGGAAGGTCACGCGGAGGAGTTAGC
>NZ_JBQHWK010000035.1:0-1942 GCF_052064015.1 Collinsella sp. HCP3S3_D1 | reverse complement strand
GCACAAAACAGTCCGGCGGGTTCAAATTTTTCCCAAGCGCGGTGAGATGCCGCGCTCTCGTTCTCTGCCGTGAGATGCGGCAAAGGAGGCTCCAGAATCATGGCGAAAGGTGCTCGTATCCGCTCTGGGCCTATGCCGGACGAGAACTCTGCACGGTCTGATGCTCGCGGCTACAGGCTGGAGGATTTGCCAGCGTCCGGCTATGACGGCCCGGTGCCCGACTTTCCACTGCCCAACGTGACTGATCGTGAGTCTGAGGTATGGGAGTGGGCGTGGCGGACTCCGCAGGCGTGCGCGTGGTCGATGGACGTGTCGGGGTGGCTGGTGCGTTCGGTGGCGATGTGGACTCGGCTGTCTGTCCGGTGTGAGGACGCCACCGTGTCGGCCCCGGTGCTGGGGCAGTTGCATCGTTTCGCTGAGCACATCGGCTTGACGCCTGCTGGTTTGGCAGCTCTGGGGTGGAAGATCACAACCCGCACCGCCTCGTCAGTCGAGGCTGAGGCTGCGACGCCGAAGCGGTCTCGCGGCTCGAAGCTGAGAGCGATCAATGGCGGCCTCGCTTCCTGACGATGACTGGTCGGTTGCGTGGCCAACTCTGGGGTATCTGTCTGCTGACTGGATCGAGGCCCACTGCCTGGTCGCTGACGGCTGGTCGATGGGTGAGCCGTTTGTGCATGACGGCTGGCAGTTGTGGTGCACACTCAACCATTACAGGGTGAAGCCGAAGGCGGTGTTTAACCAGGCCCGCCCGGTGGGTGCGCCAGCGTTCCAGTATCGCCGTTCGCAGGTGGTGGGGCCGCAGAAGACGGGGAAGTCGCCGTGGGCTGCGTCGCTGATCCCGTTCGAGGCTGTCGGGCCGTGCATTTTCGCTGGCTGGGCTGTTGGTGGCGAGCGGTATCGGTGTGTCGATCATGGCTGCGGTTGCGGGTTCGTCTACGCCTACGATGCGGGTGAGCCGATGGGTATTCCGCGGCCGGTCTCCCGCATCCAACTGTTGGCGACGGCTGAGGATCAGACCGACAACATTTACGCGCCGCTCCAAGAGATGATCAGGCGCGGCCCGTTGCAGGAGCTGATGCGGGTTCGTGAGGATTTCATCCGCACGCCGAACAATGGCGAGGTGTTGCCGAACACGGCTGCACCGAACTCGAAGGTGGGCGCTCCCATCCATTTCGCGGTGGCGGATGAGTCAGGCCTGTACACGGGCAAGCTGATCAAGGTATGGCAGCATATGCGCCGCGGCTTGGCGGGTATGGGTGGTCGTGGCCTGGAGGTGACGAACCCGTGGGACCCGATGGAGAACTCGGCGGCTCAGCAGACGTTTGAGTCATCATCGAAGGATATTTTCCGGTTCTACCGCAGGCCGCCCACTGACCTGAGGTTTGAGCTGAAATCTGAGCGGGCGAAGATTCTGCGGTTTGTGTATCGCGGGTCGCCGTGGGCTGATCTGGAGGCAATCGAGGCCGAGTGCGCCGAGTTGATGCACACCGACCCGGCGCAGGCGAAGCGGTTCTTTGGGAACATGCTGGTGCAAGGCTTGGGCGCGTTCCTGCCTGAGGCTGTGGTGGAGGCTGCTGAGCTTGCGGTCGACGTGCCGGACGGCGCGGCGGTGTGTGGCGGGTTTGACGGGTCACGGTCGAGCGACTGGACGGCGCTGCGATTGCAGACGATTGACGGGCATCGGTTCACGCCAACGTATGGGCCAGATCAGCGTCCAGCGGTATGGAACCCAAGGGAGTGGCCGGAGGGTCGCATCCCTCGCGGCGAGGTTGATGCCGCCGTGGATGAGGTGATGCGCCGCTACAGGGTGGGGCGCATCTACTGCGACCCGCGGCACTGGGAAACGCAGGCCGATGCGTGGGCGTCGAGGTTCGGTGACGATGTGGTGCTGCAGTGGCCGACGAACTCGATTGCGCGCATGTTTCCAGCACTGGTCAGGTAC
>NZ_JBQHWK010000034.1:0-2168 GCF_052064015.1 Collinsella sp. HCP3S3_D1 | reverse complement strand
CGTGGGAGGCCAGGGCGCCGCTGACCGGTGGACGGCACCGAGCCGTCATCGAGAATCGAGAAGGGGGAGGCCTCGCGGCCTCCCCCTTTTTCGTTTCTCAGGCAATTTAACTAAATGACAATTTTTACAACGATATCATCTGCCGTCTTATTCAGACGTTCACCGTTCTCCTGACAGTCTCACGCACTCAATGGATTACTATCTACTTAAGCGTGATACTGCGCTTGACCTGTTTTAGGCGGGCCGTTTTATTGATTATGAAGGAAGGACGCACATGGCAGATGTTCACGAGCTGCTTGATACTTGGATTGCCAATGTCAAGGATGATGAGCTGCTGACCGAGCTCAACACGATGAAGGAGCAGGGTGACGAGGACGCCATCACCGATGCCTTCTTCCAGGATCTTGCCTTCGGCACCGCCGGCCTTCGCGGCACGATCGGTGCTGGCACTAACCGTATGAATATCTATACGGTCGGCCGTGCAACGCAGGGCTTCGCCGACTATCTCAATGCGACTTTTGAGCATCCGACGGTTGCCATTGCTCGCGACAGCCGCAATAAGGGCGAATTGTTCGTCAAGACGACTGCTGCCATTCTTGCAGCAAACGGCGTGACTGCTCTCGTGTACCCTAAGATTTCTCCCGTGCCGACGCTTTCCTGGGCCGTCCGCGACCTTAAGTGCTCCGGTGGCATTTGCATGACCGCTAGTCATAACCCTGCGCCCTATAACGGCTATAAGGCATATGGCCCCGACGGCTGCCAGATCACTAGCGAGGCCGCCGATGCAATTTCTAAGGCTATCGCCGAGACCGATACGTTCACCGGCGTGAAGTCCATGGACTTCGATGAGGCTCTTGAGCAGGGTCTGGTCAAATGGATCGATGACTCGTGCCTCGAGCGTTATTACGACGCCGTTCTTGCGCGCGGCGTGACCAACCTTTCTGCCGAGGAGATCGCTGGCGCTCCGCTTAAGCTCGTCTACACTCCGCTCAACGGCACTGGCCTCATTCCCGTCACGACGGTGCTCGAGCGCGCCGGCATCACCGATGTCACGGTTGTTCCCGAGCAGAAGGACCCGAACGGCGATTTCCCGACCTGCCCGTATCCTAACCCCGAGATCCGTCAGGCCATGCAGAAGGGAATCGACCTGTGCGAGCAGGTTCACCCCGATCTGCTGCTTGCAACCGATCCTGACGCCGACCGTGTTGGCGTTGCTGTTAAGAATGGTGATGACTATCTGCTGCTGACCGGCAATGAGATGGGCGTTCTGCTGCTCGACTATATCTGCAAGACCCGTGCCGCCCGCGGCGAGGATCTCACCAAGAAGGTCGCGGTTACTACCATTGTTTCTTCCGCCATGGTCGATGCTCTGGCCGAGGAGTATGGCTTTGAGCTCCGTCGCTGCCTGACGGGCTTCAAGTACATCGGTGACATCATTACCTCGCTTTCCGATGCTGGTGAAGTCGATCGCTTTATCTTCGGTTTCGAGGAGAGCTACGGTTATCTGGCCGGCGACCACGTGCGCGACAAGGACGCCGTGAGCACTTCGCTTCTGATTTGCCAGATGGCGCAGTATTACAAGCTCCAGGGCAAGAACCTTGCCGATGCGATGCACGAGCTGTACGAGAAGTACGGCTACTATCACAACAAGACGATTTCGCTGAGCTATCCGGGCGCTGAGGGTGCGGCAAAGATGGCCGGCATCATGGCTGACCTGCGCGAGAACCCGCCCGCGGAGCTCGCAGGCTCCAAGATCGAGGCCGTCGTGGATTACAACACGTGCGTTAACGGTCTGCCCAAGGCCAACGTGATCGAGTTCGATCTTGAGGGCGGCAACAAGGGCATTGTCCGTCCGTCCGGCACCGAGCCCAAGATCAAGCTGTACATCTTCGCTAAGGGCGCGGATGCCGCCGAGGCTGATGCAGCACTTGACGCGATTGAGGAGTCAGGTCGCAAGCTGTTGGCCTAAGGCTTTGAAAGCCTATTTCTATAGATAGACGAAAAAGGGGATCTCGGAAACGAGGTCCCCTCTCTATTACTGCTAAATACAGCTGAGAATCCCAAACTGTGTAGGAGTTGTGTGCAACCAGATTCCCGCCCCGCGGGCCCCTCCGGTCTGGCAATATATCTCCTTGCCGCGCGGCCCGGTCGGACCGGATGAGCCGCGG
>NZ_JBQHWK010000033.1:0-3723 GCF_052064015.1 Collinsella sp. HCP3S3_D1 | reverse complement strand
GGGCTGCTGTACGTGTCGGCGGCTGATGTGGAGTCGGAGCGGACTGTGCCGCACCTGCCTCGGGTGACGTGGCAGATGGACGGGTATGAGTCGCGGGGGCCGGCGATCCTGCCGGTGGTGCCGTCCCGTACCTATGCCGACGATATGGCTGAGCATCCGACGTATCAGGACTCGACTGCTGCGGCGGCAACGTATCTGGACCGTCTCCGTCTGCTGGAGGCGTAGCTATGTGGCCGGTCGATGAGAGGTGGGGTGCGGCTCGTCTGGGGGATGTGGAGCTGTCGTGTCAGGTGTGGCCGACGCTGCGGGGTCAGGTGCTGACTGCTGAGCCGCTGGAGGTGGTGGACGGGTCGCTGTCGGTGGAGGTGCGGGGCGGGCAGGTGCAGTCGTCGCTGGAACTGTCTGTGGCTGACCCGGACGGGTCGCTGTTCACGGGCGCACCGGATGCGCCGCTGGCGGTGCATGGGCATCGACTGGTGGTGCGTGCCGGGTACGCCGGCGTCGGTGATGCGCCGCTGGGCGAGTTCCGCGTGGAGCGCATCGTGCCGGACGGGTCGCCGTGGCGGCTACACCGCTCGGGCCGGTGGGTGCGTGGTGCTCAGATGCTGCGCGTCTCCGCTGGTGACCTGCTGGGGATCGTCGCCGATGACCGGTTCACGACCCCGACGCGGCCGCGTGGGGGAACGGTGCGCGCTGAGGTGCAGCGGCTCGTCGCCGACATCCTGCCGGTCGGTGACTGGTCAGCGTCGCAGACGGTGCCGTCGTCGGTGGAGTACTCGGAGTCCCGCATGGATGCGCTGCTGTCGGTGATGCGTCTGGCGGGTGTGGTGGCGTGGGTGGATCGTGCCGGGGCGCTCCAGGGTGTCCCGGATGTGGGGTCTGGTCAGGTGTGGGAGGCGTCTGCTGCTGATGTGGTGGGGTGGGTGCCGGTGATGGACCGGGACGGGCTCCGCAACGGGTGGGTGGTGACATCGGAGTCGGAGTCTGGGCAGCCGCTACGTGGGGCCGAGTTCGAGGCATCGGGTCCGCTGGCATGGGATGCCTCCGGGTTCGGACGCGTCCCCGAGTTCCTGCACTCCCCGCTAATGCGGACGAACGCTCAGTGCGCGTCGGCGGCGAGGACGATGGGTGAGCGGGCGAGGGCGGCGCGTCGTCAGGTGCTGACCGTGACGTGCGCCCCAGACCCGGCCCTTGATGTGCTGGACACGCTGCGGCTACGGCTGCCGACCCGCACGGTGGATGCCCTGGTGACGGGTATCAGGCTGCCGCTGACTGGGGGATCGATGACGGTCACGGCGAGCGCTGGGTGGGGGGTGCTGGTCGATGTCTGATCCTCTGGGTGATGCTGTCGCGTCTGCTCTGACCCCGGCTCGTCCGCCTGCCGTCGCGGGGGAGGTGAGGGCAACTTCCCCGGTGCTGCTGGTGTCGGTGCTGGGGTCCGAGGTGACGCCGCTGGTGTGGCTGCCGACACCGCTGGCGGTTGGTGACCGGGTGCTGCTGCTGCGCTCCGAGGGGGTGTGGCATGTGGTGGGTCTGCGTACCGCCCGGCCGAGTGAGGGCACTGTGTCATCCACTGGGTCTGGTGTGGTGACCGTCTCGACTGGGGTGGGGCCTGTGACGGTCCCGCACGTCGGTGGTGTGCCGGTGGTGGGTGATCGGGTGGCGCTGCTGTGGGGGTCTGCTGGTGGTGTGGTGGTGGGCCGTATCGGCACACCGTCCGCTCCGCCGCCGCCATCCACGCCGCCGTCTGACCCGACCCCGCCACAGACTGATCCGGCGCCCGCACCGGCCACTGTGGCTGCTGGGGCGGTGCAGGCTGCGACGGCTAGGTCTGGGAGGTGGCGCAGCGACGGCACCGCCGGGCACCGCGCCTATCAGGGGCACTCCACCTCGGGGCAGGTGGCCGACAACACCGGCTACTTTTTTTACGGCTCGACCCTGGCACGGGGCGGGACTGGCTCGTCTGGTGTGGTGCGTCTGTATCGGGCGACCGGTGCGGGCATGTCGGCGGCGCGGACCGTGTGGCTGGCGCTGCACGGTGCTGCGACGCGACCATCGTCACCTCCCGCGCTGACAACTCAGCCTCGCGCCGCCGGGACAGTGGCACAGGGCGGCACCGTCGACATCGCGCTGACCAGCGCTGAGGTGTCGGCGCTGCTGTCCGGCGCTGCTCGCGGGATCGCTGTCTCGTACCAGGGCACCACGGACTACATGGCACTACTGGGCCCATCTGACCGTCCCGACGCTGGACGGGTCACTCTCATCACCACGATCTAAGGAGGCACGGGATGCCGACCACACCGATCTATGGACTCCGGACGCCGGAGTTGGCGGACGCAAACAACGTCCCGGCAGATATGGCCCTGCTGGCTCAGGGCACCGAAAATGCGCTGTCGTCGCTGTCTCCGTCGTGGTCGTCATACGCCGTGGCGTGGTCGCAGAGCGACGGCACCAACCTCTCGATCGGAAACGGCACGCTGGAGGGTCGCTGGATGCAGGTGGGGCGTCTGGTGCACGCCTCGGTGTCGATGGGGCGAGGCTCGACCACCAATCTCGGGTCGGCGGCGTGGGTGTGGTCGATGCCGGTCAACGCCAGGGCCTGGATGATGGTCACTGGCGTGGGGTGGCTGGCGCGTGGCGGGTCTGAGTATCCGCTGACGGTGAGGCCGGTGGGCCCTGGCCGTGTGGTTGCGCTGATCCCGTCCGGGCGGATCTCCAACAACAACCCTGGTGGGTGGGCGGCTGGGGACTCGCTGTTTTTCACGATGACCTACGAGGTGTGATGATGGCTGATCGGATCACGTGGCGCGGCCCCCTGCTGTCGCCCCGCACTCGGGACGCACTGATCGAGGCCGAGCGGCTGGCTGCCGCGATGCCCGAGTTCCGTGGCTGGCGGGACGGGTGGATCATCCGCCCCGGTCAGGGGTCGTGGCAGCCACGCAGCCCCTACTCGGGCTCGACCCACACCGGAGACGGCGTGGTCGACCTGTCGATCCGCCACCACCTCACCCCACCGCAGCGCAAGGCGGTGCTGAGGGCGTGTCGGCAGGTCGGGTTCGCGGCATGGCATCGGATGCCGTCCCGCTCATGGGTGGAGCATCACCATCTGGTGCTCATGCCCCCCGACCAGACCACCAACACAGAGGGGCTGGCTGCGTCGGCGATGGTGCAGGTGTCGCACTACCGGCGTGGCCTCGACGGGCTCGTCGGCAAGGACCGCGACCCGGACCCGTGGAGACCGTCCCCGCTCCTGTCGTGGGAGCAGTACCAGCAGCGCACCGACACCCACACCACCCAAACATCCACCCAGGAGGATGACATGCCCTACACCCCAAACCAGCTCAAAGCCATCGTCACCGACGCGCTGGCCGCCTACGACTGGCAGCCGCTCCAGAAAGGCTCATCGAACGCGCTCGTCGCCAGCTCCCGCAACAACAACCAGATTTGGGCCAGCATCAACAGCCAGGAGACGCTGCGGCTGGTGCGGGAGCTCGCCAAGCGTCAGGGCGTGGTCGTCGATGAGCAGGCGATCGCCCGCTCGGTGCTCGCCGGACTCACCCCGCTCGTGCGCACGGCCGTCGAGGCCGCAGTGAAGACCGGTGGAACCCCGCAGGCTGTCGCCGACGCGGTCGTGTCCCGGCTCGGCGACGCACTCAAGGACTGACGCGTGTCTCGCCGGACAGCGATGCTCGGGCTCGGCGTCCTATTGGTTCTTGTCTGGGT
>NZ_JBQHWK010000032.1:0-3798 GCF_052064015.1 Collinsella sp. HCP3S3_D1 | reverse complement strand
GGCTTGGCCGAGTGCCGGTCGTGATGTTCCTGAACCGGCCCCGCACGGGCCGCTGGACTGGCGTGTCAGAGATGGCGGACGTGATCCCGATGACGGACGCGATCGCCCGCATCATCACGAACACGCAGATCGGCGCTGAGGCGTTGGCGTGGCCCCACCGGTGGGCCGCTGGCGTCAAGAAGGAAGACTTCATCAACCCCAAGACGGGTAAACCCATGGCGACGTGGGAGGCATACATGACCATCCTCAAGGTCACGTCGAACAAGGACGCCAAGTTCGGGTCGTGGGACGCGGCGCAACTGTCGAACTTTACCGACGCCGTGAACGCGATGCTGCGCTGGTGTGGCGGGATGTTGGGGCTCCCGACCCGCTACCTCGGTCAAGACACCGTCAATCCTGCGTCGGAGGGCGCGATCCGCGCCGATGAGGCCCGTCTAATCCGCAACGTCGAGCGCATGAACGTGTACGACGGTGACTCGTGGGCGTGGGTGATGGGCCTGCGGGAACGCCTCCGCACCGGCGAATGGCTCCCCGGCAACGAGATCAGGGCGCTGTGGCACGATCCCGCGACCCCCACCTACTCACAGCGAGCCGACGCCCTCACGAAGATGGCTGGCGGCGTGCCGATCCTCTCTCGCGAGGGCGTGTGGGACGAACTGGGATGGGACGAGGGGCGCAAGCAACGGGAGCGGGCCTACTTCCGCGAGCAGGATGCCGACCCGCTGGTGCAGGCGCTGATGGCGGCTCCGGGCGATGTCACCACAGTCGCCTGAGAAGGCGATGCTGGCCCGTTCGCGGGCCGCTGCCACGATGGTGGGCCGCGAGTGGCGCACGATCCGCGCGAGCGGCGACTGGGCTGCTCAATGGCAGTTGAAGCTGACGCCTCTGTCTCGATTGGTGGTGGCCGCGCAGATCGGTGCCGCTGCTGCTGGCGCTGCCAGCGTGGACGACGACCTGTACCGCTCCGGATACCCAGAGAAGGCGTTGGCGGAGGTCGACCCGGCTGGTTTCGGCGGATGGGCGGAGCACCCAACGTCAGGGGCAGTTCTCACAATCCCCGCCCTCCTGTATCCGGCTGTCATCACAGCCAGGGCGACGCCGGGCACTGCCACTCAGAAGCTGGCCGCTGGCGGCAGGGTGGCGCAGACGATGGCCCACTGGGCTGTGTCGGAAGCCGGCCGTAACGCCGCCATGGTCGGGGCGACTGGGAGGGCTCGCACGTCGCTGATGTTCGTGGACCCCGCCCCGATGTGCCAGCGGTGCGCGGTGCTCGTCGGGAAGCTGTTCAAGCCTGGCACGAGGTCGTTCACGCGGCACCCCGGCTGCGATGGACGCCTGGTGGCTGTCAGTGACCGGGATAAACCCTCAGTGCCTCCGCTGGACGTGTCCGACATCAAGGACCTCACCCGAGACCAGCTTCGGGCGATCGAGGACGGCGCTGACATCAACCAAGTCATCAACGCCAAGCCGGCTGTCCGCATCACCAAGGACGGCGAAAAGAAGTCGGTGCTGCGAGCCAACGGCGCCCGCACCATGTACGGCGCTCGCAGGATGGAGCGCTGGACCCCGAAAGCGATCTACGCCAAGGCGGGCGACGACCAGGACATGGCGATCCAGCTACTGCGGAAACACAAGTACATGCGCTGAGCGAGTCAGCGCACCCAACCCCAGAGAGGTGGCACGATGCCGCACCACACGCCCGACGATCTGCGACAGATCATCGACACTCACCGCGCCCTGTTCGGCGGCTTCACGATGCTGGCCGACAACAACAGCGCCCCAGAGGCCCCCAAGGAACCCTCCGACGGCAGCAAGGCCCCCGAGGCGCCCAAGGATGACGACAAGGCCGACAAGGCCGACGAGAAGCTCGGCGACAGCGGCCTCCGCGCCCTCCAGAGGGAACGCGACGGACGCAAGGCGCTCGAGCAGCAGATGTCGGAACTGAAACGCGGCCTGGCAGCGATCGCCGGCGCGGAGACCCCCGACCCAACCAAGGTGACGGTCGAGGACGTTGCGGCGCAGATGCAGCACATGCAGCACGAGCTGGCCGTCGAACGGGCGGCCCGCTCCCACGGCATCACCGCCGAGGACGACATCAAACTTCTGGTCGCGACGACCAGCGAAGACCAGCTAAATGCCCTCGCGGCACGGCTGGCACCCGCCGACCATACCGGCAGCGACGGCGCGAAGCCCCGCGGCCCCAAGCCGGACCCGTCCATCGGGCGAGGTGGGGGCGATTCCAACAAGGGCGGCACCGTTCAAGCGGGCCGCGACGCCTACCGGCAACTACATCAGAAGAAGGAGTGACCATGCCTCGCATGAAGGTTGAGTCGTTCTCGGGCGGGAATCGTTCCTGGCTCGCCTCGGCTCACGCAATTGTCAACAACCACACCGGCACGCTCGACGTGTCGAAGTTCACCAAGGGCACCAGCCTGACCGATGGGCACTACCCCAAGGGGTTCTTCCCGTCCGGCCTGGAGCTCAACATCGCCAACCTCGGCGCGATCGAGCCGTGGACGGGTGCCTCGGGCGAGAAGCTCGGGTTTCTGTTCTCCGACGAGGCTACCGATGGGGTCTCTGATCTCGCGGTGCCCGTCGTGTGGCACGGCTCGATCAACGTCTCCAAGCTCCCCAAGGCGCACGTCGAGCCGCAAACCGGTTCCGACGCGTCGAAGTTCGACCTCGTGAAGGAGGGCTGATCCATGGCTGAACTGTGGACTGACCTGATCGACCCTGCCGAGCTCACCGGCTATGTCCGTGAGGGCTTGTCGGCCATCGAGCGCCGCAAGGGCTCGCTCGCCCAGTTCCTCCCGAACCGGGAGGTGGACGACATCTCCGCCCGCTTCCACAAGGGCCAGAACGGTCTCGTGGATGAGGCGAAGTGGCGCGCCTACGACGCTGAGCCCGAGATCGGCGACACCCCGCCCGAGGGTCGTGTCATCATCGAGTTGCCTGCTGTGTCTCGCAAGGAGCGCATCAGCGAGTACGCCCAGCTGCGGCACCGGAACGCCTCTGACGACTCGATCCGTAACGCAGGCTTCCGCGCTGCCGACCGGTGCGTGCTGGCTATCGCTGATGCGGTGGAGCGGATGCGTGGCATTGTGCTCGCCACAGGCAAGGCGACCATCACGCAGTCGAACTACAAGACCAGCGATGACTTCGGTCGAGACGCCGACCTGACCATCACCGCGAACGCCCTCTGGTCGACCGACACCACGGACGGACTGACCCAACTCGAGACGTGGATGGACCTGTACTCCACCCGCAACGGCACCGAACCCGGCGCGATCGTCATGCCGCGCCGCGTGTTCCGCGCCCTGTCCGGCCTTAAGGTCATGCAGGGCCAGACCGCTGCTGGGGCGTTCCGCCGCCCGATGGAGCAGGATGTTCGCGGCATCGTGTCCTCAGCCGGCCTGCCCGACATCATCATCTACGACCGGCGCACGAAGAGCGGGCGCGTCATCCCTGACGACACGCTGCTTTTCCTGCCGGAGCCGACCGCCATCGATGACTACAACGGGACCGAGCTCGGCGCCACGTTCTGGGGTCAGACCCTGACCGCGACCGATCCGAAGTTCTCGCTCGTCGATGCGGAGATGCCGGGTCTCGTCGCAGGGCTGTGGCGGCATCAGACGGTGCCGATGATCGCCGAGGTGGTCGGTGACGCGATCGCGCTGCCGGTCCTCGCGAACGCGAACCTGTCGATGGCCGTGAAGGTGCTGTGATGAGCACTCTCATCGCTACCACTGTGGTGGGCCCCCCCGCCACTGGGGAGCCGGGGGCGCGCCGCCGTGGCGG
>NZ_JBQHWK010000031.1:0-8979 GCF_052064015.1 Collinsella sp. HCP3S3_D1 | reverse complement strand
TCCTGGCCTCGATGTCGTGCTTCACCCTCAAGTCGACACGCATAAAAAGCCTCCCATTTCTCATGTCCAAGAAATGGGAGGCAGTTCAATTAGCTACCTAATGAGTAGGTGCGGAAAGGGTGTGAATGTTGGATTTACGCGCTATGATGTGCCCCTGCATACAGAGCCCGGCGGAATGGTAACGGTCGCTGGGACACGTTATTCGAAAGGACAATCATGTCAGAAGAGCTTCGTTCCATCCCGCCCCAGCAGGGGTCTTTTGTGTTTACGTCGGAGTCGGTGACCGAAGGCCATCCCGATAAGATCGCCGACCAGATCAGCGATGCCGTCCTCGACGCAATCCTCGCCAAAGAAATAGAGCTGCAGGAGCAGGGCTATATTGCGCCCAACGGCGTGCCCGCCAACGTTGAAAACGTCCGCTGCGCCTGCGAGACCCTCGTGACCACCGGCACCGTCATCGTCGCCGGAGAGATTCGCACCCAGGCATACGTCGACGTGCAGGAAATCGCCCGTGGCGTCATCCGCCGCATCGGCTACAACCGCGCCAAGTTTGGCTTTGACTGCGATACCTGCGGCGTCATGAGCCTCATCCACGAGCAGTCCCCCGATATCGCCCAGGGCGTCGACGAGTCATTTGAGACCCAAACCGGCGCCACCACCGACCCGATCGACCTGATCGGTGCCGGCGACCAGGGCATGATGTTTGGCTACGCCTCCAACGAGACCAAGACCCTCATGCCCATGCCGCACTACCTGGCAAGCCGCCTGGCGGAACGCCTGTCCGCCGTGCGCCACGACGGCACCCTGCCCTATCTGCGCCCCGACGGCAAGACCCAGGTCACCGTGCGCTACGAGGACGGAAAGCCCGTGGAGGTCACAACCATCGTCATCTCCACGCAGCACGCTGCCGAAGTTGAGGACATGGGCAAGATCAAGGCCGACCTCATCGAGCATGTCATCGCACCCGTCATGGATGCCGAGAACATGCCGTGGGATGGTGCCGATATCTATGTGAACCCCACCGGCCGCTTTGTCGTGGGCGGCCCCATGGGCGACACGGGCCTGACCGGCCGCAAGATCATCGTCGACACCTACGGCGGCTACGGCCGTCACGGCGGCGGCGCCTTTAGCGGCAAGGACTGCACCAAGGTCGACCGCTCTGCCGCGTACGCCGCTCGCTGGGTCGCCAAGAACGTAGTCGCCGCCGGTCTGGCCGATCGCTGCGAGGTCGAGCTGGCCTACGCCATCGGCGTGTCCAAGCCGCTGTCGATCATGGTCGACACCTTTGGCACCGCGCATATTGCCGAGGACAAGATCGTCGAGGCCGTGGAGAAGACCTTTGACCTGCGCCCGGGCGCAATCATCCGCGACCTGGACCTGCGTCGCCCCATCTATGAAAAGACGGCAGCCTACGGTCACTTTGGCCGCGAAGACGCCGACTTTACCTGGGAGAAAACGGACCGCATCGACGAACTCAAAGCAGCCTGCGGCTTGTAAGCTAACGAGAAAAGCCACAGCCAAATAAAAACGCACCAAAAAGAGGTACCGGAACAACCGGTACCTCTTTTTTATTTGAACGGTGGTGAAGATGTATCGACATGGGACACCGAATAGGTCACCAACCGATGAATTTTGAAGCACGCGCGCCTCTACCATGTATCCTAAGTTCCGAGGACTTTAGTATTTGGTCGATCGCGAGTTCCGCACGAGCCGGAGAGCACTTAATGTGGCCTCCGTGCGAGCAGGACTGTCCGAGCAGGCGACCAAATACTAAAGCCCTCGGAACGGCGGGACAGCGTATGCCCCGCCCCTCGGGACGACGAGATAGAGAAGGAGCAGCCATGGCAGGCAAGCCGCAAACACTAGCTACGACCTCGGCATTCGAGATCTTGGGCCCCATCATGGTCGGCCCCAGCTCATCGCACACCGCCGGCGCCCTGCGTTGCGCCCAGGTTGCCGCCAGCCTGCTGGAAGGCCGCATCACCAAGGTCACCTTTGGCCTGTGGAACTCCTTTGCCCACACCTACCGCGGCCATGGCACCGACCGCGCACTCGTCGCGGGCATCTTGGGCCTCGATACCGACGACGAGAACATCAAGCAGGCCTTTGACCTCGCGCGCGAGCAGGGCCTCAACTATCACTTTGACATCAAGGGCGACGACGCCTCCATCCACCCCAACACCGTCGACATCGACATGGTCGATGACACGGGCGCCACGGCGCAGGTCCGCGGCGAGAGCCTTGGCGGCGGCAAGATGCGCATCAGCCGCATCAACGGCGTCGGCGTCGATATCTCGGGCATGTATTCTACCCTGTTTGTGGCGCACCAGGACGTCCCCGGCGTTCTCGCCGCACTCACGAACCAGCTCGCCTACGCACACGTAAACATTGCCTTCTGCCGCACCTACCGCACCGAGGTAGGCGGCCAAGCTTATTCCGTATTTGAGACCGACGGCACCCCCGATGACATCGTCGTTCCTATGCTACGCATGCTCGACCATGTCGATTACGCCACCTTCATTGAGCTTCCCGGCTCGGCCTCATCGCTCTCCCCCGGAGTTTCCGCCAAGGAAATCTTCGACGATGGCGAACAGCTCCTCGACGCCTGCGCCGAACTGGGCCTCAACATTGGCGCCGTCATGGCCGTACGCGAAGCCCGCCTGACCGGCGAGCAGCACGCCGTCGCCGCCATGCGCCGCGTACTCGAGGTCATGCGCGAGGAGACGACGGCGCCCATCGCCGCACCGCAGCGCTCGCTCGGCGGGCTTATCGGCGGCGAGGCAAAACTCGTCGACGCCACATGCCGCAACGATCTGAGCACAAACCTGATGGGCGCCGTCCAAACCGAAGCCGTAGCCCGCGCCATGGCCGTGCTTGAGCGCTCTGCCACCATGGGCGTCATCGTCGCCGCCCCCACGGCCGGCTCTGCGGGCGTCGTGCCCGGCTGCGTGTTGGCGCTCGCCGACCATCTACAGCTCGATGACGAACAGGTCATGGACGCACTCTACTGCTCTGCCGCGATTGGTCTCAACCTCACCACAAGTGCCTGCGTCGCCGGTGCCGAAGGCGGATGTCAGGCTGAGGTGGGCAGCGCCGCCGCCATGGCCGCTGCCGCGCTAGTCCAGATGCTGGGCGGCACGCCCGAGCAGGCACTCGACGCTAGCTCTATCGCACTGAGCAATCTGCTTGGTCTTGTATGCGATCCCGTGGGCGGCCTTGTCGAAGTGCCATGCCAAAACCGCAACGCGATCGGCGTGGCGGCCGCATTTAGCTCGGCGCAGCTCGCCCTTGCCGGCATTAAGAGCCTGGTGCCGTTTGACCAGATGGCACACGTCATGCTCTCGGTGGGCCACGCGTTGCCGGCCACGCTGCGCGAGACGGCAAAGGGCGGCATCGCGCAGGCTCCGGCCGCGCTTTCGGCCTGTGCAAAATGCGGTGTGTGCGGATAAAGAACAGTCCAAAACAAGAGGTGGGACAAATGTCCAACCTCTTGCCAATGCCACCGTTTCAATACCACAAACAACTAGGTAATCGCTATAATGCAAGCCCAGTAAAAACACGATGAGCCGCAAGGCGAAATTCGAAGGATATGCATACGATGTCGCAAAACGACCGCACCCAACTGATTCCCGATCCTAAACAGCCTTCTAGGCCTACCGGCGGCGTTCAGTCGCCGCGCCCCATTACGCCAACGCATAGCACAAAGCATGGTTCGGGAAACACCTCACAGCGCCAGAACCCTCATGCGTATCAGCAGCGTCAGAGCAATAAAGCGACTAAGCACGCGCCTTCACACACGCAAAACCATGACAAGGGCCCCCGTGGGTCAGAGAACCACGCCAACGGGAAAAAATCCGGGGCCAAAATGACCCTTTTCGTTGCTCTGGGCCTCATTGTTGTCGTTTACATTGTTGGCGTTGTCGCATTTTCGCAGGTAGCCTACCCCAACACCACCATTGCCGGCGTCGACGTCTCGTTCTCCAACGCTTCGTCTGCTGCCACTAAGGTCAACTCGGCATGGAAGCACTATAAGCTCACCGTGACAGGCGATGACTTTAACTGGATCTATCAACCCGAGTCCGATGAACCCATCGTCGACGGCGAAGCTGCCGCAAAAGAAATCATCAGCCGCAACGAAGCCTTTATATGGCCGGTCCACCTTGTGGAATCCTTAAGCGGCAAGACCAAAACAACCGCTACCTCCAACGAAGTCGATCTTGAACAAGACGTCGACCTGTCCATGCTCTCTGACACCTTTGACCAAAAGAAGTTTGAGGAGGATCTGGGCGCCGCCATTGACGAGTTTAACGAGGGCCGTTCGGGTACATTCGAGGCCAATAGCTCCTATGACGAGCAAGCCGGCAAGTTTACCGTCGAGAAGGCGCGCTCCAACGAAAAACTCAACCGCGAGCATGTCATTAAGTATGCCGAGCTCGAGCTTGCCTCGCTGGCCGAGACCGTAGATCTTTCCAAGCTCGGCAACGATGCCTATGAGCCGCTCAATGAAACGCTGACTAATGATCAAATTCAGGCCGCATGCGATGCCGCCAACAACTTCTTGGGCGTCAACGTGACCCTCAAGCTCAACGGCGAGGATGCCGGCAAGGTCGACGGCAGCTCCGTGTTGCAGTGGATCAGCTTTGCCGATCCGGCAAACCCCACACTCGATACGTCGCAGATCGGTAGCTGGGCAGCCGAGCTCGCCAACGGCTTTAATACCGTGGGCACCACCCGCTGGTGGACGCGTGCCGACGGCAAAGAATGTGCCGTCGAGGGCGGTGACTTTGGCTGGGCCGTCGATAGCGATGCACTCGCCAATCAGGTCGAGGACGCCATTAACAACAAGCAGACCGGCGAAATCGAGATTAAGTACTCCCAGAAGGCCGACACCTATACCGCAAAGGGAGAGCCCGACTGGAAGGCGTATATCGACGTCGACCTGTCCGAGCAGCACGCGCGCTACTATGACGAGAACGGTAATATCGTTTGGGAAGCCAACTTTATCTCGGGCAAACCGGGAGAGGATGCCACCCCCGAGGGCGTTTGGCAGATCAATAGCAATGACGGCGCAAGCAAGCTCATCGGTGCCAAAGACCCAAAGACCGGAAAACCAAAATACGAAAGCCCCGTGTCATATTGGATGCCGTTTGAAGGCAACATGGTTGGTTTCCATGATGCAACATGGCAAAACGATCAGAGCTTTGACGACCCAAATTCGTACAAATGGTGCGGCAGCCACGGTTGCATCAACTTGCGTCTGGCCGATGCCAAGGCACTCCACGATTGCATCAACGTAGGCCTATGCGTGGTCGTGCACTCGTAGGGAAACACGCCTTCGCACAACGGGGAACTGACGCTCCAATCTAACAGTTCCGAAAGAATCCGCCATATGCGCCCGCTTCTCGCGACGGGCGCATATACTTATCGAAGAACTTTCTATAAAGGAGACGCCATGTCGAATGTCCCCACCATCACCCCGGGACCGAATGATACCGAGCGAGCGCCCGAGGGTGCCACCGAAACACTTCCCCTCATAACAAACATGCGCGCCACACAGCAAAACGGCAGCACAAGCGATGCAACCGAGATTTCTGACGAAGAGGCCTACGCCAAGCTCAAGGCGAAGCGTGCCGAGCGTCGGCGCAAAAAGCTCATCCGACGCGGCATTGCGGCCGGCGTCGTGGCCGCCATTGTGCTCATCGCCGTTGTCGTAACCTTCGTCATTAACGCACGGCCCGCAGGTACCAACGGGCCGGTGACCGACATGGTCACCGAGGGTACATTTACGACCACCGTCGAGGCTAAAGGCCAGCTCAAGCCTATCTCGGCTTCGGTGGTCTCCCCTTCTGTCGACGGCACGGTGGCATCGATCAACGTATCAGCCGGCCAGTCCGTTAACGAGGGCGATGTGCTCATGACCATTAAAAATGACGAGCTCGATCGCAACGTTGCCGAGGCGCAGCGCGCGGTGGCGGCGGCACAGGAAGACCTCGCCAACGCGCAGAAAGCGGTAGCTGCCGCCCAAGCCGCTCCGGCGACTGACACAGATGCGGCAGGCGCAAGTGGCGCCAGCGGTAGCACCGGCACGAGTGCCGACACGAGCGCCATCTCGAGCGCCCAACGTAACCTGGCCTCGGCCCAGGCGACCCTGGACCAGGCCAACGCCAAAGCCGCCGAGCGCACTGTGACCGCGCCCAGCTCGGGCAGCATCGTCGAGCTCAACGCCAAGGTCGGCGCCACGGTGACGGGCGGCATGATTATGGGCGAAGGCGATACGACCGGCGGCAAGCAGTGCATGCAGATCGCTGACCTCTCCAAGATGAAGGTCACCGTTCAGGTGGGCGAAAAGGATATCGCCAAGATCGCAGTGGGCCAGAGCGCCAACGTTACCTATCCGGCCTTTCCCGATATCGTGAGCCAGGGAACGGTCACGACAATCGCTTCGGTGGCAAACTCCGACTCCACCTACGGTGGCGGCGGTAGCGTGACCTATAACGTCGATATTTTGATTGACGCGCCCGACGCGCGCCTCAAGCCGGGCATGACCGCCGAGGTCTCGGTGGTAACCGAGCAGCTCGACGATGTGGTGATGGTGCCGACCATGGCGCTCATGACCGAGGATGGCGAGCACTATTACGTCAACGTGGCAACCGACGGTGAAGGCAAGGAGATGCGCCGCGTGAAGGTGACCATTGTGACGCAAAACGATAACGACGCCGTGGTCGGCAAGACGCAGGTCAAGCGCGACGACCAGGGCAATGAGATCAACGCAGACGTACCGGTTACCAAGCTGCGCGACGGCGACACCCTCATCGTGGACACCGGCGCAGGCATGACGGCCGACGGCGACGACTCTGGCAGCATGTCTGCCGACGAGGGCTTGTAATGCGTCCCGTCATCAACATCCGCAACGTGCATCGCATTTTTGAGAGCGAGGCCGGCTGCGCCCATATCCTGCATAACGTGAGCCTGGCAGTGAATCCCGGCGAATTCGTGGCCATTACCGGCCCTTCTGGCTCGGGCAAGTCAACGCTCATGAACATCCTGGGCTGCCTGGACAAGCCAACGGCAGGCGATTATTACCTGCAGGGCCTCAACGTGGCGGAGCTCGACGATGACGAGCTCACCGAAGTCCGCGCCCTGAGCATCGGCTTTGTCTTTCAGAGCTTTAACCTGCTGCCGCGCCTATCGGTCATCGAAAACGTCATGCTGCCGCTGTCGTACACCAACGTGCCGCGGGCTCAGCGTGAGATGCGCGCCGTTCATGCGCTGCAAGCCGTCACGCTGCCGGTCGACCACTGGGACCACCGCATCTCCGAGCTCTCAGGCGGACAGATGCAGAGGGTTGCCATCGCGCGCGCCCTCGTCAACGACCCGCCCATCATCCTGGCGGACGAGCCGACGGGAAACCTGGACTCCGCCACCGGAGCGCTCGTGATGGAGACCTTCCACAAACTCCAGGAACGTGGCAAGACCATTGTGCTCATCACGCATGATCCCGGTATCGCCGCCGAGGCCGACCGTGCCGTAACCATTCGCGACGGCCGAATCCACGACGGCGCGTACATCGCGCACGCACCGCAGACCCTGCACGGCGCCATTGATAACCTGCCCATGATTTCCGCACACGCCAATCCGACGAAAGGAGTGAAGGCATGAGCACGTGCGACCTTATCCAAGAAGCCCTTCACTCCCTCGAGGCCAACAAGGGACGCAGCCTACTCACCATCCTGGGCATTGTTATTGGCATCGCCTCCGTCATTGCCATGACCTCGCTTATCGGCGGTATCCAAAACAGCCTGGTCAACAGCCTGGGCCTCAACGCCGCGCGTATGGTGCAGATTTATTCGTCGCAAGAGCTCACCGAGTCGGACGTTGAGAAGCTTCGCAAGATGGTGCCGCAGATCGAGCAGATCGGTATCGTGGACAGTGCCTATACCGAGTACAAGGCCGGTGACAAAAGCTATAACGTCATGGCGCAGGGCGTCGATAGCGACATGCTCGACGCAGTGGGAGCCAGCAAGCTCGTCGCGGGGCGCACCTATACCCAGGCTGAGTCCCAATCTGGCGCACGCGTGGCGCTCATCAGCCGCGGCGGCGCGGACCAGCTGTACGGCAACGAACAGGACGCGCTCGGCAAGACCATCAAGGTGTCGAACGGCGAGGTGCAGATTATCGGCGTTATCGACGGCGGCAGCGACTCCATGGGCTCACTCACGCTCTACATGCCGCGCGAGACCATCTCGGGCCTCTTTGGCGACGAGAACCCGTCTTTTCCCAGCGTAACGGCGCTCGCCGCCGAGGGTACGGACATGGATGAGCTGTGCAAGATGATTGAATCCAAGGTGCGCAGCATGAAGGACATCGCGGATGACGACGAATATGACAGCGTGTCGGCGACCTCAATGAAAAGCGCCATCGACGCCCTCAACTCCTTTATGGGCGCGTTTTCGCTCATCATGGGCGCCGTTGCCAGCATTTCGCTGCTCGTGGGCGGTATCGGCATCATGAACATGATGCTCACCAATGTGACCGAACGCATCCGCGAGATCGGTATTCGTCGAGCCTTGGGTGCCAGCCGTCGCGATATCACCGCACAGTTTTTGGCCGAGTCTTCGGCGCTGTGCATCACCGGCGGCATTTTGGGTGTCGTGATTGGCTATCTTCTGGCCTGGGGCCTAGCGATGTTCGCCGCGGGTTCCGGCGTGCTTGGCGAACTCGGTGCCAGCGGTACCATAACGCCGAGTTTTTCGATCGCCACGGTGCTGCTGGCCTTTGCGGTCTCCGTCGGCATCGGCGTAATCTTTGGCTTCTACCCCGCCCGCCGGGCCGCAAAACTCGACCCCGTGGAGTGCCTGCGCTACCAGTAATGCAATCCCCCCCTGAGTTTGAACTGCACCCCAAAACTTGGACGGCTTAAATAAGAACTACGCCGCAAGGGACTGTCTCCGGAACTCCTCCGGGGTCAGTCCCTTCAGT
>NZ_JBQHWK010000030.1:0-10332 GCF_052064015.1 Collinsella sp. HCP3S3_D1 | reverse complement strand
GGACTCTGACCAGGGCGAAGGTCGAGGCCGTGAGCGCCCTGCGCGAAGAGGGGTACGGGCTGGGGTGCCTGCTGGAGTGCGCCGGCCTGGCCCGGTCCAGCTACTATTACGCGCTGTCGCACCCGGCCAGGCCGACGCGCCCGGAGCTGCGGGACGCGGTGGCGGAGATCTTCTCGCGCACGGCCAACGGGTGCGGCCACCGCCAGGTCGCCATGTGCCTGCGCGCCGAGCTGGGCGCGCGCATAGCCAACAAGACCGTGCTCAAGATGATGCGGGAGATGGGGGTCCGCTGCGGCATCCGCCGCGAGACCGACTACCATAGGTACAACTCGTACAGGGGGGTCGTGGGCGAGACGTTCGAGAACGTCATCGGGCGCGACTTCGCCGCCGACGGGCCGTGGCAGAAGATGGGCACCGACGTTACCGAGTTCAAGCAGCCCTGGGGCAAGGCCTACTTCGCGCCGGTGTACGACTTCGGCAGCAAGGAGATAGTCGCGTGGTCGACGTCGACCAGCCCGGACATGGCGCAGCAGGCCGAGCTGCTCGACCAGCTGCTGGCGAAGATGCCCGAGGGCGCGACGCCGGTGCTCCACAGCGACATGGGCTGGCAGTACCAGCACGCCGCATGGTGCGGGAGGCTGAAGGACGCCGGGATCGTCCAGAGCATGTCCAGAAAGGGAAACTGCATCGACAACGGCGCCACCGAGCAGGTCTTCGGCCACATGAAGGACGAGTTCTTCCGGGGAAGGACATGGCCCGACTTCGAGTCCTTCAAGGCGGACCTGGACGCGTACGTCGCCCATTGGAACACGAGGCGAAGGCAGGTTAAACTGAAAGGGCTGACCCCGGAGGAGTTCCGGAACCAGCCCCTTGCGGCGTAGTTCTTATTTAAGCCGTCCAAGTTTTGGGGTGCAGTTCAGTGCGCAGCGGGGGTTCTTTCATGTCCGAGGACGCGCCGGAAAGGAAGGTCGCCCTCGGACCGAACATACAAGACAGCTTACGCGACGGTGTAAACCCAGTTGTGCTTATCCTCAACAGCACCAGACTGAATACCAGTCAGGGTCTCGCGAAGTTTCTTCATAACAGGGCCGATCTCGGTGCAGCCAGCCGGGAAGGTCACGGTCTCGTCGGCACCATAAACCTTGTTGTCAATCTCGCCGACCGGGGAGATAACAGCAGCGGTGCCGCACAGACCGCACTCGACAAAGGTGCCGGCCTTGACCTCGGCCCACTCGACGGGACGCTGATCAACGGTCATGCCCAGGTCCTGAGCGACCTGAACGAGCGAGCGACGGGTGATGGAGGGCAGGATCGAGTCGGTGTGCGACTGCGGAACGACGAGGGTGCCGTCCTCTTTCACGAACAGGACGTTGGCGCCACCGGTCTCCTCGACATAGGTGCGAGACTCGGAGTCAAGATACAGGTTCTCGGCATAGCCCTCGCGATGGGCCTCCATCGTGGGCTTAAGGGACATGGCGTAGTTCAGGCCGGCCTTGATGTTGCCGGTGCCATGCGGGGCTGCACGGTCATACTCGGAAACGCGCAGCTTAACGGGCTTAAGGCCGCCCTTAAAGTACGGACCGACCGGAGTCACGAGAATGCGGAACGTGTACTCAGGAGCAGGAGCCACGCCAATCACGTCACCAGAGCCAATCATAAACGGACGCACGTACAGGGTCGCACCGGAGCCGAAAGGCGGAACCCAGGCGGCGTTGGCAGAAACGACCTGCTTGACGGCCTCAACGAACTTGTCCTTGGGGAACGGGGGCATCTCGAGGCGCTGGGCAGAGTTATACATGCGCTCAGCGTTCATGTCGGGACGGAAGCAGACGATGCTGCCATCCTCGGCGGTGTAGGCCTTCAGGCCCTCAAAGACCTCCTGGCAGTAATGGAAGATGCCGCCGCACTCGGAGACATGCATGGTGTGGTCGGTGGTCAGGCCGCCCTCGTCCCACTCGCCATCCTTCCAATGAGCCTCGTAGCTGTAATCGGTCTTCATGTAGCCAAAGCCGAGGCTACCCCAATCGATATCCTTCTTCTCGACAGTCATATGTCGCTCCTTACATACACAGTTGCATACTCGCGAACCCGCACGCAAGGACCGAGGCCGACCGTGTCGCAACGTCGCACGCCCGGAGCGTAGAGCCGGACGGGACACGCGGGCAACATCGAAGCCGATGGCACGTCGATTCGCATGGACGAGATTGTACTCCCCGCGCGCGTCGGATAAAACGTTTTTCTTTAACTAAGTAAAGTATTTTCATTTGACCGAAGCAAAAGAGGCCCGCCACCGCAAGCGGTGACGGGCCTCTTTGACACTATTATTCGCGCCGGCTCGAGTTAGGCGTTCTGTTTTCCCAGCTTAGCCTTAACCAGGCCGACTACAGTCGGGATGATCGACACGGCTACGATGCCAATGATCAGCAACTCAAAGTGCTCCTGCACAAAGGGAATGCCACCAAAGAAGTAGCCCAGCAGTGTAAAGACCGTCGACCAGGTAATGCCGCCCAGCACGTTGTAGATGACAAAGTTGCGCCAGTGCATGCCGCCCATGCCGGCAATGAAGGGCACAAAGGTGCGGATAAACGGGAAGAAGCGGCCGAGGAAGATGGCCAGGTGACCCCACTTGTCCAAGAAGTCCTCGGACTTTTTGATACGCTCGGGCGTCATGGCCTTGACCTTGCCCGAAGCGATGATCTTTTTGCCAAAGAAGTGACCGATCATAAAGTTGCACTGGTCTCCCAGGATGGCAGCGGCCCATGCTACGGCCAGCAGGGCCACGATGTTAAAGCCACCGTTATGGGCAAAGAAGCCCGAAGCAAACAGCAGTGAATCGCCGGGAAGGAACGGGAAGAACACCACGCCTGTCTCAACGAAGATAATGAGGAACACGCAGCCGTAGGCCATAAGCGGGCCGGCGGCGATCCAGCTGGCAATCGCGGTGCGCGGGTCTTTGAGTAGCTCGGCGATAAAATTGATGAAACCCATGAAGTAAAACCTCTCAGTTGTGGGCGCGGATACGTCCAAGTTGACCAGTATACGGTTGCGGTGCCCCCTCGTGCGCAACCCCACAAAAGCATGACTCCATTACCAGTAAGTTTGCATAACTGACACCTGTCATGCAAAGCCGCCAAGATTATTCTTCCTAATCCCTAGCGAATCGCTATACTTTATTGAATCGCATTGCCATGGCGCTAAGGGAGGGCGGCCGGTGAGCTTTATCAATACCATTCGCGAGGACATCAAGACCGTCCAGGCACAGGACCCCGCCGCGCAAAACGGTCTGGTCATCTTCCTTTCCTATCCTGGCCTGCACGCCAAGTGGAACCACGTGCCCGAGCACTGGCTGTGGGAGCACGGTCATCGCTCGCTCGCCCGTGTGCTCTCGCAAATCACCCGCCACATCACCGGGGTCGAGATTCATCCCGCTGCACAGATCGGAAAGCATTTCTTTATCGACCACGCCATGGGCGTCGTCATCGGCGAAACCACCATCGTGGGCGACAACTGCGTGCTCTACCAGGGCGTCACGCTTGGCGGCACCGGCAACGAAACCGGCAAGCGCCACCCCACCCTGGGCAACAACGTCACCGTGGGCACGGGCGCCAAGGTGCTCGGCAACATTCGCATCGGCAACAACGTCAAAATCGGCGGCAACTCGGTTGTCGTCAAGGACGTGCCCGACAACTGCACCGTCGTGGGCGTACCGGGACGCATCATCAAGCGCAACGGCTGCCGCGTGTTCGAGGAGAGCTTCGACGCCAAGCAGCACCGCGAGTACATGCCTGACGATGCCGCCGAGCAGTCCGCCCTCAACCGTCAGGGCATCACCGAGAACGCCCGCCGCGTCAAAGAACTCGAGCAAGAGGTAGCCGAGCTCAAAGCCCTCGTTGCCAAACTTGTGGACGAACGCTAGACGCGGACGGCCAATGACAACATTCATGCCAGCGCAAAGGCGCGCCAGGGAATCTATCCCCGGCGCGCCTTATTTCTGATGCGACAAGGGGGCCGTCCCCATGTCGCATTATGCGAACTGGCTCAGATAGAGGTCGGCGTAGGCGCCCTCGGCAGCCAGCAACTCCTTATGCGTGCCCTGCTCGATAATGTTGCCGTGATCCATGACCAAGATTAGGTCGGCGTCCACGATCGTCGACAGGCGATGCGCGATCACAAAGCTGGTGCGCCCGCGCATAAGCGCGTCCATGGCGCGACCGATGGCGAGCTCGGTACGCGTGTCCACGCTCGACGTCGCCTCGTCCAGGATGAGAATCGCCGGGTTGTTGAGCAGCACGCGTGCGATGGTCAGCAGTTGACGCTGCCCTTGGCTAATGCTCTCGGCATCGTTTGCCACCCGCGTGTCATAACCCTGCGGCATGGTGCGCACAAAGAAGTCGACCTGCGCGGCGCGCGCAGCCGCCACGATCTCGTCGCGCGTCGCCTCGGGACAGCCGTAGGCGATGTTTTCGGCAATCGTGCCGTCAAACAGCCAGGCGTCCTGCAGCACCATGCCAAACTGCTGGCGCAGCTCGCCGCGGTCCATACAGCTCGTGTCCACGCCGTCGAGCGTAATGCGCCCGCCGTCAATCTCGTAGAAGCGCATGAGTAGGTTGATGAGTGTCGTCTTGCCTGCGCCCGTGGTTCCCACCACGGCGATCTTCTGGCCCGGCTCGGCGGTAAACGACACGTCGCGCATAAGCGGCTTGTCGGGCGAATAACCAAAACGCACGTGCTCAAAGGAGACACGGCCCTCAATGCGACCCGGCAGCCTGGCAGCATCACCCGGCAGCGGATCGGCTTCCATCTCGGGCTCATCGAGCAGGTCGAACACGCGCTCCGCACTCGCCAGCGCGCTCTGCAGCGAGTTGAAAGTGAACGACAGCTGCGTCATGGGTTCGGACGCCCCGTAGATAAACTGGAAGAACGCCTGGAACACGCCGACGGTCATGTGGCCGGCGACCAGCATGCTGCAGCCCACCAGCGCGATCACGATCTGCGCCAAACGGCCGATAAAGCGAACCGCAGGGCCTACGGCATTGATCATAAAGTCGGCCTTGGTACTCACGCGCGCTAGCTCCCTCGAGGCCTCGTGCACCTCGGCAGAGCTCTGATGCTCGCGGTTGAATGCGCGAATCACCAAACGGCCTGAATAGCCTTCCTCGACCGCGCTCGTGATTTTGGACACCCACTCCTGACGCTCGCCCGTCACATCATGCGTTCGGCGCGAAACCACCTTGGTCACCAGCAACGATACCGCCGTAAAGCCCAAAAAGACCAACGTGAGCTTGACGCTATAGACAAACATCATGATGATGGCACCCGTCACGGTACCGATCGATACCAGCAGCTGCAGCAATCCGCGCTGCATACTCTCGGACATCTTGTCCAAGTCGTTGGTCGCACGGCTGACCACTTCACCGGGGCGATGCGCGTCAAAGTAGGCGAGCGGCAGGCGGCTGAGCTTCTGCGCGATGCGGTTGCGCAGACGCAAGTTGAGTCGCTCGGCGACGCTCGACATCAAAAAACTCTGCAGCGCATAGAACGATCCGGCGGCCGTCCAGATCAAAAAGTAGACAAAGATGGTCTTACCGCACTGGTCCCAGGTGATGCTGAAGGTCGTTCCGCTGGCAAACGCCACCTGTATATGGCCCCACAGCTCGTCGATAACATGGGCGCTATATGCCGGCGCGGCGGTGTTAAAGATGACGTAGAACACAATGCTCGCGAATACAATATAGAAGCGCCAATGGTCGCCGGCGGCCTCGCTCCACAAGCGGCGCACCGTCGCCCAGGTATCCCGGGGCGTCTCGTCCTCTTCTTCGTCGTCCACGTCGCGCATACGCTCTGCCTCGGCACGGGCGCGCTCGTCCTCGGCGCGCTCGTTTTCCTCGTACAGCGCCTGGCGACGAGCCTCGCGCTCGGCCGCGGCCCTGGCGGCGGCATCCAGCTCGGTCGACGCGGCAGACTGCTCGACCGCTTCCTCGGCCGCGTCCACAACGACGGCATCGATAGCGTCGCTGCGCTTCTTGAGCTCCTCGGTCATGCTACTCACCTCCCTTCATCTGCGATTCCGCGATGGCGCGGTACACCTCGCAGGTTTCCATAAGTTCCTCGTGCGCGCCCAGGCCCACGACCTCGCCATCCTTGAGCACGACAATCTGGTCGGCATGCAAAATCGTCGAGATGCGCTGCGCGATGATGAGCACCGCGGCGTCGCGCGTCTCGTCCTGCAGCGCATGGCGCAAGGCCGCATCGGTCTTAAAGTCCAGGGCCGAAAAGCTGTCATCGAAGATATACAGATCGGCATGCTTCATGAGCGCACGGGCGATTGCCAGACGCTGGCGCTGGCCGCCCGAAAAGTTCGTACCGCCCTGGGCAACCGGAGTATCGAGCCCCTGCGGCTGATCGAGCACAAAGGTGCTCTGGGCAACCTGCAGCGCATGAAGCATGTCCGCCTCGGTCGCGTCCTCGTTGCCAAAGCGCAGATTGCTTGCCACGGTGCCCGAGAACAGCCACGCCTTCTGCGGCACATAGGCGATGCGCCCGCGAATCTCATCTTGCGAAAGCTCGCGCAGATCGATGCCGTCCAGGCGAATGGCGCCCTTGGTGGCATCGTGGAAGCGCAGCAGAAGCTTTGCCACCGTCGACTTGCCCGAGCCCGTCGAGCCCACAATCGCGGTCGTCTGACCGCGACGACAGGCAAAGCTCAGGTCGCACAGGGTATCCTCGTCGGCGTCGTCAAAGCGAAACGACATGTGGTCGAACACGGCAACAGCATCCGCATCGTCCTCGGAGGCAGGCGTCCCGTCACCCAGCGTACGCTCGCCGTCCACGATGCTCGGCTCAATCTCCAACACCTGCTGCGCACGGTTCAGGCACGCGGCAGCACGCGGAAGCGTCAGCACCACCATCTGGGCCATCATCACAAAGAACAGGATCAGAATTGCATACTCCAGCACCGCCGAGATACTCGCAATCTGCATGGCGTGGGCGCCCACCCGGTTACCGCCCACCCACAGCACCGCCACCTCGGCGATGTTCATCAAAAAGAAGCTGGAGCTGTCAAGGCCCACAAACAGGTGGTTGACCTTTATGGCGTTGGCGGCGTAGTCGCTAAACACCTCGTCCAGGCGCTGTTCCTCACGACGCTCCTTGTTAAACGCACGGATGACGCGCACGCCCACGATGTTCTCGCGCAGCACCACGTTCATGCGGTCGATAAAACCCTGCAATCGCATAAAAATCGGTGCCGCATTGGCAACCGTAAAGACCGCCGCAACCAGCACGATCGCAACCACGACGCCCAGAAGCATGCCCATAGCCGGATCGATAAACCAGGCGAAGATGATGCCCGCCACAGCCAAGAACGGCACGGGCAGCACCAGCTGAATCGTCTGAAGGACAGCCTGTTGAATCACGTTGATGTCGTTGAGTGAGCGCGTGATCATCGATCCGGTGCCAAAGCGCTCAAAATCGCTGGCAGACAGCTCGAGTGATTTGTCGTAGACGGCATTGCGGATGTCGCAGGCCACGTTAGCCGCCAGACGCGCCGAAAGATAGCAGCCCAGCACCGTGCCGCCGCTCGCCATGCTCGTCGCGATAAACATGTATAGGCCGTTGCATAAGATGTAGTCGACATCGCCCGTGGTAATACCGGTGTTGACCATGTTCGCCAGCATCGTGGGAACCAACAGCGTACCGACGTTATCCACCAGCAGCGCCAGCAGCGTCACTGCGACAAGCCCTCGATAGGGCTTCAAAAACCTCATTAACAGTCGCACGACTCACCCTCACCTTGATTCTCGGCAGCGATATGCTGCTTAAAGACATCGCACTCATCGCCGAGCGCATGGGAAAATTTTTCGATGAGGCGCATGATTTCGCGCTGTTCCCAGGGCTCGAGCACTTCGAAAGCCTGTTGCTCGGCTTCTTGCGCCGGCAGCGCATATTGCTCGGCAAACCGCATGCCCGCTTCGGTCAAACGCACAACCTTGTTCTTACGGCTGCCTTCGGCAAACTCCAACGTTGCGAAGCCCCGCGCCGTCAAGGTTTTAATTGCCGAGTTGATGGTCTGCTTGCTGTAGAACCATTCGCTTGTCAGACGGCTTACGGCAATACTGCCGCCTGCCGTGCTGGTATCGACGAGCATCCAGTAAGCGCAGTCCGAAAGGCCGCAGGCGCGCGAGAACTCCGAATAGATATGGTCAAGTCCATTGAGCAACCGGTCGAAGTCGACCGGCGTAACCGCACTATTCATCTATCCCACCATTCGATTGTCCGATTTTTGACCAATTTCGTGTCTCTAGATTAGTCCGAGCTTTGACTATCGTCAACAGGTTCTCCGCAAATGCCTGCACTTTTATGACCTATCGGCAGAAAAAGACCGCCGGCGCGGGGGCGGCGCCAGCGGTCACGTGAAAATCGGGTTTCATTGCCTGTTAAGCGGCGACAGCCTCGTAGACCGTAGCGCCCGAGAAGCTATCGTGCAGGCTTTTGCCGCAGATCCAAGGCAGCTCGACGACCTCGCAGAGCGTGTTGACCAGCTCGGAGCAGTCAGTAAAGTGGCCCTTATCGTTGAGGGCCTCGCAATCCTGAACACGCCAATAGCCATCGGTGTGCGTGATGTAGTACTCGTGATCGTCAATCGTCACAAAAGCGCGTGTCTTGGAACGCAGCAGCTTCAGAAATCCTTCGAAATCGGTCTCGACGACATCTCCAGCCTGGAACATGATAGTTACCTCCTGGCCCGGCGCCACCACGGCGCGTTGATAAACGTTGGTACTCCTTTAGTAAAACCTTTATCAGAGGTTATGCGTTCGTCATTTAGGCAAGTGGTAAAAACCGCAGGGCAGACGGGATAAAACGTTTAACCATCCCATTGGCTTGTCACATTTTAAAGGTACTTTTATGCAAACCCACTTTCCCAATTGGAATCTATCCTTTTGCCGGGCACTTGACCGTCTATCGTTTGAGCCCGACGGGTAGGAACGGGGCATCTGCAACGCCACCGCAAGGAGACACCATGGAGACTATCGAAGCACTCATTCACCGCCGCAGCTGCCGCAAATACAGCGATCGTCCCGTCGAGGCCAAAAAGCTTGCACGTATTATCGAAGCCGGCCAATATGCACCGAGCGGCATGGGCCGCCAGCCGGTGACGTTTGTCGCCGTCACCGACCCCGCGACCGTCGAGCGTCTCTCACAGCTCAACGCCCAGGTCATGGGCAGCAACAGCGACCCCTTCTATGGCGCCAAGACCGTTGTGGTGGTGCTGGTTGACCGCAGCGTGCCCACACATCTGGAAGACGGCTCGCTCGCCATGGGCAACTTGCTCAACGCCGCCTATGCACTGGGTGTCGATTCGTGCTGGATTCACCGCGCGCATGAGGTCTTTGACTCGCCCGAGGGCCTGGAGCTGCTGGCCAGCTGGGGCCTGCCCGCCGACGGCAGCCTGCGTGGTGTCGGTAACTGCATTCTGGGCTATGCCGAGGACACGCTACCCGAGGCAAAGCCCCGCCGCGACAACGTGGTGTACGTTAGGTAATTTGTTCCGCCGTTCTACCGAACGGCGGACCTGCTGACGCTGCGCGGGCCGCATTCACGCCAATTTGACGTTCATTTTCGAGGGTGTGTTTCGTCAAGAGGATTTGAGCAAAAAGATCATCGGAAATTGAGCAGCCTGAGCATCGGAAGCGCGCACGCTTTTTGAGCGGCTAGCCCTCCTGCATGAGGGCATGGCGGACGCGGTAGGACTCGCCGCGGAACTGGACGAGCCTCCCGTGGTGGACGATGCGGTCGATCACGGCGGCGGCCATCTGGTCGTCCCCGAACACCGACCCCCACCTGCTGAACTCCAGGTTCGTGGTGATTACCACCGACTGCCTCTCGTATGCGTCGGCGAAGACCTGGAAGAGCAGCCTCGCCCCGTCCGAGTCGAGCGGGAGAAACCCGAGCTCGTCGATGACGAGCAGGCGGGCCTTGCCGATGAGCGCGGCCTCCCGGTCGAGCCTCCCGTCGTCGCGGGCGCGCCTCAGGCGCATCACGAGCGAGGACGCCGTGAAGAAGCGCGCCTCGAGCCTCCTCTCGCACGCCAGCGCGCAGAGGGCCGACGCCATGTGCGTCTTGCCGGTGCCGACGTCGCCCATGAGCACGAGGTCCTCCCTGCGCTCGACGAAGTCGAGCGCGAGCAGCGACTCGCGCCCCATGCCCTCCGGCCACGACACGGCCGACCAGTCGTAGCCGTCTGTTAGCGCTAATCTAAAATTGACCACTTTCGCAAACGCATCTCGCCGAATGCGCTAACGCGCTTTCGCCGGCCCCGCTAACGTACTTTCA
>NZ_JBQHWK010000029.1:0-24369 GCF_052064015.1 Collinsella sp. HCP3S3_D1 | reverse complement strand
AAAATACGTTAGCGCAACCGGTGAAACCGCCTTTGCGCGAACGGCGCGCCTGTTTAGCGAAACTGGTGAAAAATAGATTGACGCTAACAGCCCGCCCGCCAGGCGACGATCGAGGAGTCGAAGCAGTCCCTGATGGCGGACAGGTACACCTTGCGGCCCGTCGGCAGCCTGAACTCGGTTATGTCGGTGAGCCACAGGAAGTTCGGCAGGGCCGAGCGGAAGTCGCGGCGCACGAGGTTCGGCGGGGCGGGGGTCACCTCGCCGCCGTAGGAGCTGTAGGCGCCGGCCCTCCTCCTCATCCACCTCGGGACGAGCCCCTCCTCGCGCATGATGCGCCGGACGACCTTCTCGGAGACGCGCACGGGGTCGTCGAGCTCGCGGAGCCTGCGCACCACGAACCGGTAGCCGCGCGCGCCGTCGCCGTCCTCCAGGAACACCCGCCGCACGACGTCCCTCAGCGGCGCCAGGCGGTCCGGCCTGGCGATCGCGCGGCGCTGGTAGTCATAGGAGCTCCTCGATATCCTCAAGAAGCCGGTGAGTTCTCTCAAGGACCACTTCCCCGCAGGCCTCAGGCGGTCTATCACCAGGGTCTTCTCCCTGTTCGACATCCCGTCGAGGCTCCCGGCTTTTAAAACGTCCTGCACCGCCCTCAGCACCGCGTTCTCGAGCCTGAGCCGCTCGATCAGGGCGTCCTTGTCCTCCGGGTCGATGTCGGGGTAGTCGGGGCCGTCCCCGACGAGTCGCGGCAGGTCCATTCCTCCACCGGCCCTTCCCGCGGGCTTGCGCACGTCCCTGATCCAGCGCCAGACGGACGTCTTGCCGGGCCCGCCGAGTATCTCGGTTATCTCCATGACGGTGAGCCCGGCGCCGCGAAGCGCCCTGGCCCTCTCCACCATTCTCCTACTGTATGCCATGAGGACTCCGTTCCGGACCTCAACGGTCCAACTTTTTGTCCGCAGTCCCACGCCCAGAGTGGGATGCGGTTTCCGCTTTGGACTCCTGCCGGAAAGCGCGTCCCAGTCTGAAGGTTCAAAATGGGATGCGCTTTCCGAATCAAAGGCCTTGAGGAAAGCGCGTCCCAGAATTGGCGTTCAAAACGGGGCGCATTTTCCGAAACATGGCCCTGAGGGAAGCTGTGTCCCGTTCTGAGCTGAAATACCGGGACGCTGTTTCCCTTACAAACAGAAGAAGGCGCGCTGGCGGCGGGTGGTTCAGGCCGCGCGCCGTTTTGGTTGGGGCGCGGTGAGGGTGGAAGTCGTGGCTTGCGACCTTTAGGAGCGGGCGGCTCCGTCGACGGGGAGCACGGCGCCCGTGACGTAGGAGGACATGTCGCTCGCTAGGAAAACAAAGGCGTTGGCGACATCCTCGGGCTCGCCCATGCGCCCCAGCGGAATGGTGGCGATGATGGGCTTGATGACCTCTTCGGGCAGGTTGGCGACCATATCGGTCTTGGTTACGCCGGGTGCGACGGCATTGACGCGAATGCCCATGGGGGCGAGCTCGCGCGAGAGCGACTGGACCATGCCGTTGACGGCAAACTTGGACGTGGGGTAACCGACGCCGGAGGGCTGACCGTACTTGGCGACCATCGAGCTCGTGGTGGTGATGGTGCCGCCGTGGCCGGCCTCGGTCATAATCTTGGCGGCCGCCTGGTGACCGTTAAAGACGGCGACGACGTTGAGGTCCATGACTTTGGCGAACTCCTCGGCCGTGTAGTCCAAAAGCGGCGAGCGCTGGGAGATACCGGCATTGTTGACGACTGTGTCCAGGCCGCCCATGTCGGTTGCAGCCTGGGTAAAAGCCTCGGTCACGGCCTCGAGTGAGGTGAGGTCGCAGGAGCGGCCCCAGACCTTGGCGTCGGGATAGGCGGCCGCCAGCTTCTCAACGGCCGCGTCGGCAGTCTCCTGGCGCGAGCCAAAGACGGTGACGGCGGCGCCCTCTTCGATAAAACGGCAGGCGATGGCATAGCCGATACCGCGCGTGCCTCCGGTGACGATTGCTTTCTTGCCCTCGAGCAACATAGTGCTTCCTCTCATCGCGGGCGGGCATTCTCAGCCAGCGTAGCGGTAGCCGGAATCGACCGCGTTTGCATATCGGTGAACGGTAGCGCGCGTTACCGATGAGCGGCTCGCGCAAATGTGCTCTGCCGTTGTGCTTAGGGCAGGAGGCAAAAGGGCTCCCGTCCCACATCGGACGGGAGCCCTCAAAGCTCGTATTGCTAGGCGAGCGTTGGGTTAGTTGGCCATGACGCCTTCGGTCCAGGCCTCGACGTTCTCGATGCGCAGGACGTTGGCGACCTCGGCCACGCAGTCGACGCTGGCAAGCTCGGCGGCGGCAGCCTGGACGTCCTTCTCGAGCGCGCGGTGCGTCAGGAAGATGACCGAGCAGGCATCGCTGACGCCCGACTTGCCGTCCTCGACCTGGTTGATGAGCGAGATCGAGATGTTGTGCTTGGCAAAGATATCGACCGTCTCGGACAGGGCGCCCACGCGGTCGGCGACCTTCAGGCGCACATAATACTTGGTCTGGAGTTCGTCCATGGGCTTAAAGGCGAGGTTGTGGCCATAGGGCTCAATCTCGGGCAGCGGAGCCACGCCGCGGCTGATCTGCTCGGAGAGCGACAGGATATCGCCCACGACGGCGCTCGCGGTGGGGAAGGAGCCTGCGCCTGCGCCGTAGAACATGGTCTCGCCCACGGCGTCACCCACCACGTAGACGGCGTTCATGGCGCCGTTGACCTTGGCAAGCATGTGGTCGGCGGGGATCAGCGTGGGATGCACGCGGACGTCGACGCCGGCGTCGGTGTTGCGGGCGATGCCGAGCAGCTTAATGGTGTAGCCGAGCTCGCGGGCCTGGGCGATGTCCTCGGCGCCGATGGTGCGGATACCCTGCTGGTACACATCATCGGTGGTCACGCGGGTGCCAAAGCCGATGGAGGCGAGGATCGCCGTCTTGCTGGCGGCGTCGAAGCCGTCGACGTCGGCGGACGGGTCGGCCTCGGCGTAGCCCTTGGCCTGCGCGTCGGC
This sequence comes from Collinsella sp. HCP3S3_D1, assembly GCF_052064015.1. Lineage (NCBI taxonomy): Bacteria > Bacillati > Actinomycetota > Coriobacteriia > Coriobacteriales > Coriobacteriaceae > Collinsella > Collinsella sp. HCP3S3_D1. The sequence continues at coordinate 21,343 of NZ_JBQHWK010000029.1, read as the reverse complement.
AAGCACGTCGGCGTAATCGGCGCCCTCGGCGTCCATGCGCGACAGGATATAGTTGGTGGTACCGTTGAGAATGCCGGCGATGGTCAGGATCTTGTTGCCCACCAGGTCGTGCTCGAGCGTGCTCACGATGGGGATGCCGCCGCCGCAGCTGGCCTCGCACTTAATCTGCACGCCGCACGCGCGCGCCTTCTCGGCAAGCGTCTCGACGTGGCGGCCCAACAGGGCCTTGTTGGCAGAGACGACGTGCTTGCCGTGCTCAAAGGCCGTGGTGAAGATCTCGGTCGCGGGATGCTCGCCGCCGATCAGCTCGACGACGATATCGACGGCGGGGTCGGTAACGACGTCATGCCAGTCACTCGTAAAGGCCTCGCGCTCAATACCGGCTGCCTCGGCCTGCTCCCAGGCAAGCGCGCAGGCGCGGGTCAGCTTAAGGTCGATGCCGTAGGCGGCCAGGTACTCATCGTGGTGGCTCTTGATCAGACGGGCCACGCCGCCGCCGACGGTTCCCAGACCGATCAGACCGACGTTCACGGTGCGCAGGGGTTCGCTCATAGATAGCTCCTTCGTGCATCTTATAGATTGATTGATCAAGTAATGTTGAGTGCATTCTAGCGTGAACCGAGAGCGCGTGCTCGCCAGGCAACAGGAGTCGCACAAAACGGCACCCCCGAAACGCTGCGGAAACATTGGAAACATGCTCGCTACAAACGAACTTCCGTAACAAACTGTCAACGTTTGCGCCATAAGGTTTGCCCCGTACCGCAAGACGGCCGCACCGCGGCCAGCGAAAAAAAGGGGGACACCATGTTCAACATCAACAGCATGCTCAGCCGTAGGAACTTTCTCGCCGGCGCCGCGGCGCTCGGCAGCGCTGCCGCACTCGCTGGTTGCTCGTCGGGTGGCTCGGACGGCGGCTCCGCCGATGACGGTAAGACCTTCAAGATCGGTGTCATCGGCCCTCTGACCGGCGCCGCGGCAACCTATGGCGTTTCGGCCGAGAAAGGTGCCAAGCTCGCCGCCAAGGATTTCTCGACCAAGGATCTCAAACTCTCGCTTAAGTCCGAGGATGACGTCGCCGACGGCGAGAAGGCCATCAACGCCTTCAATACCTTGTGCGACTGGGGCATGCAGGCGCTCGTCGGCCCCGTCACGACTGGTGCCGCCGTCGCCGTCTCGGGCGAGATCGCCGACGATATGCTCATGGTCACGCCTTCGGCCTCGTCGCTCGACGTCACCAAGGATAAGACCACGGTCTTTCAGGTTTGCTTCACCGATCCCACCATGGGCGCCAGCGCCGCGAAGTTCCTGGCCGAGAAGTATGCAGACGCCAAGATCGCCCTGTTCTACAACTCCGGCGATACGTATAGCTCGGGCGTTGCCGACGCTTTTGCCGAGCAGGCCAAGGCGTCCAAGCTCGATATCGTCGATACCGAGACCTTTAAGGACGACTCTTCAACGAGCTTTACCAACCAGCTCACCAAGGCCAAGGAGGCCGGCGCCACGCTTATCTTTGCCCCGATCTATTACACGCCGGCGTCCGTCCTGCTCAAGAACGCCAAGGACATGGGCTACGACATGACCCTCATGGGCACCGACGGCATGGACGGCCTGCTCTCCGTTGAGGGCTTCGACACCTCTCTTGCCGAGGGCGTGCTGCTCATGACCCCGTTCTCTGCCGACGATGAGAAGAACGCCGACTTCGTCAAGGCATATAAGGACGCCTACAACGAGACGCCCAACCAGTTTGCCGCCGATGCTTATGACTGCATCCACGCGATTGTCGAGGCGATCGATGAGGCGGACATCGACATTACGGTCGACGGCGCCGACATTGCCGGCGACCTTGCCAAGGCTATGCGCAAGATCAAGATTGAGGGCCTGACAGGCGAGCTCACGTGGAACGACGAGGGCCAAGTCGAGAAGCCCGCTACGGCCTATGTGATTCAGGACGGCAAGTACATCGCCGCCTAAGTGCATATAACGAGACCGGTGGGGCCATGTTATTCAGGGCAGGAAAGCTTGTAACAGAACGGAAACATTACTTTCACACAATAAAGTCGCTAAACTGTATAAACCGACAGAAATACGCATAATTATGGATAAATGGACAAGGCAAAAGAAAAGTTGAAATAATCGCCACTTTTCTCAACTAAAGCGTCTACTATTTTGCGAACGCCGAAGACGGCGGAGGATGGCCTGTCGGGTAACCGAAACCCGACGAGATTTGAGAGGAGAGCCGCATGTCGAGCCTCACCGGTAAGTCATTGAACCCTGTTATGAATCGCAGGAGCGTTATCGCGAGCGCAGCAGGTCTGGGGGCGATGTCCATTCTAGCTGGCTGCTCCTCCAACGGCGGCGACAGCGGTTCCGCTTCGAGCGACGCTTCGTTTAAGATCGGCACCATTGGCCCGCTGACCGGTGCCGCCGCGTCTTACGGCAAGTCCGTTACCCAGGGCGTCGAGCTTGGCTGCAAGGACTTCTCCACCAAGGAGCTGCCGCTTGCCAGCAAGGCCGAGGACGACCAGGCCGACGGCGAGAAGGCCGTCAACGCCTTTAATAACCTGCTCGACTGGGGCATGCAGGCCCTCGTCGGCCCGACCACCACGGGTGCGTCGGTTGCCGTTGCCGCAGAGTGCAGCAACGACCCCAAGACATTCATGATCACCCCGTCCGCGTCCTCCGAGGACGTCACCGACGGAAAGGATTGCGTCTTCCAGGTTTGCTTTACCGACCCCAACCAGGGCGTCAACGCTGCCAAGTTCCTGGCAGAGAAGTATGCGGACGAGAAGTTCGTGCTGTTCTATAACTCCGGCGACGCTTATTCTTCGGGCATTGCAGATTCCTTTAAGGCTCAGGCCGCTGAGTCTAAGCTCGAGATTGTTGACGAGGAGACCTTTAAGGACGACTCCGCTACGAGCTTTACCAACCAGCTGACCAAGGCCAAGCAGGCCGGCGCCACCATGATCTTTGCGCCGATCTACTACACGCCGGCGTCCGTCCTGCTCAAGAACGCCAAGGACATGGGCTACGACGTCAAGATGATGGGCTGCGACGGCATGGACGGTATCCTGGGCGTCGAGGGCTTCGACACCTCTCTTGCCGAGGGTCTGCTGCTCATGACCCCGTTCTCCGCCGACGACGAGAAGAACGCCGACTTCGTCAACGCTTACAAGGATAAGTACGGCGATACCCCCGACCAGTTTGCCGCCGATGCCTACGACGGCGTGCACGCGGTGGCCGAGGCCCTCAAGGAGGCCGGTCTTGGTGTCGACGCCGACCCGACCGAGGTTGCCGAGAAGCTGCCCAAGGCTATGCTCAAGATTACCGTTGACGGTCTGACCGGCAAGCTCTCCTGGAACGACAAGGGCCAGGTCCAGAAGGATCCTACGGCGTATGTCATCACCGACGGCAAGTACGTACTGGCCTAATAGGCCGCCTTACATAGAGCGGTTTTGATCCCAAGCAGGGGAGGTTTTCGCCTTCCCTGCTTGCTTGGTATCTGGGGACAACGTAACGTCCCTGTTTCATACATCAACTGGAAACCTATTCGAAAGGGGGATGTGGAACATGACGGTCTTTATCCAATACCTGGTCAACGGCCTGTCCATGGGCAGCGTCTACGCCATCATCGCGTTGGGCTACACCATGGTCTACGGTATCGCCAAGATGCTCAACTTCGCTCACGGCGATGTCATCATGGTCGGTGCCTATGTCTCGTTCTGCGCCACGTCGTATCTCGGCCTCCCGGGCTGGGCATCTGTAGTTCTCTCTTGTGTGGTCTGCACGGTTCTCGGTGTTCTCATTGAGGGTCTGGCCTATAGGCCGCTGCGCCAAGCAGGCCCGCTGGCCGTTCTGATCACGGCCATCGGTGTGTCCTACTTCCTGCAGAATGCCGCGCAGCTTCTGTGGGGCGCCACGCCCAAGAACTTCACTTCGCTCGTCACCTTCCCGGTGCCGGAGTTCTTGGCCAAGTTCAACGTAAGTGCCGTCTCGCTCGTCACCATCGTCGCCTGCCTGGTTATCATGGCCGGTCTGATGATCTTTACAGGTAAGACCAAGATGGGCAAGGCCATGCGCGCCGTGTCCGAGGACAAGGCCGCCGCCCAGCTCATGGGCATCAACGTCAACCGCACCATCTCGATGACGTTCGCCATCGGCTCCGCCCTTGCCGCCATCGCCGGTGTGCTCCTGTGCTCCTACTCGCCGGTTCTGCAGCCCACCACGGGCGCCATGCCTGGCATCAAGGCCTTCGACGCTGCCGTTTTCGGCGGCATCGGCTCCATCCCCGGTGCCTTTGTCGGCGGCATTCTCATCGGCATCATCGAGGCGATGGCGCAGGCTTACATTTCCACGAGCCTTGCCAACTCCATCGTCTTTGGCGTTTTGATCATCGTCCTGCTCGTCAAGCCTGCCGGCCTCTTGGGCAAGTACGTACCCGAGAAGGTGTAGGTGAGCGTTATGAAGTTTCTTACAGACAAGCAGACGCGTCACGACTTTGTCACGTACGCCATGTGCGTTGTGGCGTTCGCCATCGTGTTCTTTATGCAGTCTAACCACATGATTCCGCGCATGATTGTCGGTCAGCTGGTTCCCATCACGGCCTATATCGTCATGGCCATCTCGCTCAACCTCGTCGTCGGCATCGCGGGCGACTTGTCGCTAGGCCACGCGGGTTTTATGAGCGTCGGCGCCTATACGGGAATCGTCACCGCCGTCGCGCTGGAGAGCGCCATTCCGTCCGACCCGGTGCGTCTGATCATCAGCATTGTGGTCGGCGCTATCGCCGCTGCCATTCTGGGCTTCCTGATCGGTATTCCGGTCCTTCGCCTGAGCGGTGACTACCTGGCCATCGTAACGTTGGCCTTTGGCGAGATCATCAAAGAGATCGTTACCTGCCTCATTGTGGGCGTCGATTCCCGCGGCCTGCACGTGATCTTTAACATCACGGGCAATTCCACGATCGACGACCTACACCTGCTCGAAGACGGCACCGCTATCATCAAGGGTGCCCAGGGCGCATCTGGTGTTTCGACCTACTCGACGTTCCTTGCTGGCGCCATCCTGGTTATGGTTGCGCTCGTGATTGTGCTCAACTTGGTCCGCAGCCGCACCGGTCGTGCCATCATGGCCGTGCGCGATAACAAGATCGCTGCCGAGTCCGTGGGTATCTCCGTCACCCAGTACCGCATGATCGCCTTCGTGGTCTCCGCCGCTCTCGCCGGTGCTGCCGGAGCCCTCTTCGGCGGTAACTTCTCGCAGCTCTCCGCTACTAAGTTCGACTTCAACACGTCGATTCTCATTCTGGTGTTCGTGGTCCTGGGCGGTCTGGGCAACATGCGCGGTTCCGTCATCGCGGCGGCGCTGCTCACGGTGCTCCCCGAGCTGCTCCGTCAGTTCTCGGACTACCGCATGCTCATCTACGCCATCGTGTTGATTCTGGTCATGGTCTTTACTAACAACCCGCAGCTCAAGGCGTTCTTCGCGCGCATTAAGGACCGCTTTGCTTCCAAGAAGGAGGTGGCAACCGATGCCCAGTAAGTTTGAGTTCAACAAGGGCAAGATGGTCCCGTATCCTTCTGGCGCCATCGTTCCCGACCGCGACCTGGGCGAGCGCCCGGCGCTCGAGTGCATCCACCTGGGCATTGAGTTCGGCGGCCTCAAGGCGGTCGACGACTTTAGCCTGACCATCGGTAAGACCGAGATCGCCGGTCTCATCGGCCCCAACGGAGCCGGCAAGACCACGGTCTTCAACCTGCTCACCAAGGTGTACCAGCCCACGCACGGCACCATCCTGCTCGACGGTGAGGACACCTCGGGCAAGTCCGTCTACCAGGTCAACCGCATGGGTATCGCTCGTACCTTCCAAAACATCCGCCTGTTCAACACCATGACGGTGGAGGACAACGTAAAGGTCGGCCTGCACAACCAGGAGCGCTACTCCGGCTTTGAGGGCGTGCTGCGCCTGCCGACGTATTGGAAGCACGAGAAGGCCGCCCATGAGCGCGCCATGGAGCTTCTGTCTATCTTTGATATGGAACATCTGGCAAACGAGCAGGCCGGCTCGCTACCTTACGGCGCTCAGCGTCGTTTGGAGATCGTCCGCGCGCTTGCCACCAATCCCAAGCTACTACTGCTCGACGAGCCTGCCGCCGGCATGAACCCGTCCGAGACTGCGGAGCTCATGGCGAACATCGTCAAGATTCGCGACACCTTTGGCATTGCCATCATGCTCATCGAGCACGACATGTCGCTTGTCATGAATATTTGCGAGGGTATCTGCGTGCTTAACTTTGGCAAGGTCATCGCCAAGGGCACGGCCGAGGAAATCCAGAACAACGAAGCCGTTATTGAGGCTTATCTGGGCAAGCAGGATAAGGGGGAGAACTAAATGGCAGAGCCGATGCTTTCCGTCTACAACATCAACGTCTGGTACGGCGCCATCCACGCCATTAAGGACATCTCCTTTAACGTTAACGAGGGCGAGATCGTGGCCCTGATTGGCGCGAACGGCGCCGGCAAGTCCACGACGCTCAAGACTGTCTCGGGCCTGCTGCGCTCCAAGACCGGCTCCATCAAGTTTATGGGCGAGGACATTATCCATACGCCCGCCGACAAGCTGGTTGGCAAGGGCCTGTCTCAGGTACCCGAGGGGCGTCGTGCCTTTTTGCAGATGACGGTCGAGGAGAACCTGGAGATGGGTGCCTATACACAGCCCAAGTCCACGGTTGCCCCGGGCCTCGAGCGTGTTTACGAGCAGTTCCCGCGCCTGAAGGAACGCCGTCGCCAGGTGGCCGGCACCCTTTCGGGCGGCGAGCAGCAGATGCTCGTTATGGGTCGTGCCCTTATGAGTAACCCCAAGCTGCTCATGCTCGACGAACCCTCCATGGGTCTGGCGCCGATCCTGATCGAGCAGATCTTCCAGATTGTCGAGGATTTGCACAAGGCCGGCACCACGGTGCTCCTGGTCGAGCAGAACGCGCAGATGGCGCTTTCCATCGCCACACGCGGCTACGTGCTCGAGACCGGCAAGATCACCATGACCGGCACCGGCCAAGAGCTGCTGCACGACGACAACGTCCGCAAAGCTTATCTTGGTGGTTAATCCATCCAGTAATAGGGGCGCTGACCAACTCGGTCAGCGCCCCTTTTGAAATGATCCGTTGGCTTGGTATTTAAAGTGCGACAATGCCGTGTGGAAATAGAAGTGTCATCTGGGGGTCTATCTATGCTGTACGAGTTTTGTGCCGAGAACTTTGAGCGGGTGCCGGCGGCCATTGCGGCCGGTGCGGGACGCATTGAGCTGTGCGACAACCTTGCGGTTGGTGGCACCACGCCCTCGGCCGGCGTTATCAGCGCTACGACCAGCTATGCTCGCGAGCACGATGCACGGGTGATGTGCATGATCCGTCCGCGTGGCGGCGACTTTCACTACAACCAGGACGAGCTGCGCATGATGGAGATGGACTTGGGCCTTGCCGTAAGTGCCGGCGTCGATGGCTTGGTCTTTGGCTGCTGCAAGCCTTGTGCCGGCGGATGGGCGCTCGATGAACTTGCGTTGGGCGCCCTTGTGATGGCTGCGGGCTGCGCGACCGAGGAGTGCAAGCGCGAGCCCATCGACATCACCTTTCACATGGCGTTTGACCAGCTCTCGCCCGAGGCTCAGCTCGACGCGATTGACACGCTCGCCGACTGCGGCATAACGCGCATCCTGACGCATGGCGGTGCCGCCGGCACGCCGATTGAGGACAACCTGGAGCATCTGTCGCACCTTATCGACTACGCGGACGATCGCCTGACCATCCTTCCCGGCGGCGGCATTTCCACGGCCAACCGCGATACCGTGGCTGCGGCACTGGGCGTCTCCGAGCTCCATGGCACCAAGATCGTGCCGCTGGAGGTATAACCCGTGCCCCTGGTATTTGACGTTCAGCAGGCGAGCGGGAAGCCCGACGACAACCGGCGCCCTGGCACCGCGTGCCCCTTTTGCGATACCGAGGAACTCGCCAATATCATCCGGCGCGACGGTGACTGTATCTGGCTCGAGAATAAGTTCAAGACCCTGCGCGCCACCCGTCAAACCGTGCTGATCGAGTCGGCCGACCATGACGCAGACCTGGTGACCTATGCGCCGGACGAGCTGCATCATGTGATGCGGTTTGCCCTGGGTTGCTGGCAGCAGATGATCGATTCACGGCAGTATCGAAGCGTGCTCATGTACAAGAACAAGGGTCCGCTCTCGGGCGGTAGTCTCGTTCATCCGCACATGCAGATTGTGGGTTTGGAGCAGGAAGATGGCTATGCTTCGCTGACTTCCGCCAATTTCGAAGGCATCAATGTCTGGCAACAGGGGAGAATTGCGGTCAACATCTCAACCGAACCGATTATGGGGTTCTTTGAGGTCAACGTTTCAGCTCCGCGGGGAATCGCCGCCAGCGATGACACGCGGGACCAAGCCGAGGCGGATCTCTTCGCCGATGCGATCCAGGTAGCTCTGCGTTATATCCTAAACGAGCACCACGGTGGCCGTGCAGAGTCGTACAACTTGTTCTTCTATCACCTGGGCGGTCGGACCATTGCCAAGGCGCTGCCGCGTTGGGTGGTTTCGCCCTACTTTGTCGGCTATCGTTTGGCCCAGGTCAATGCCGAGACGACGCTCGATATCGATGCTGAGCGCCTGCGCGCACATCTGGAAACGCTCGTATAGCAAGACTAACACCCGCGTAATGTGGACAGCCTAGCGTGCCATGGCGTCGCGGCCGGCCTCGACGCGCTTGCGCTGGGCAGCGCGCTCCTCGCCGGTTAGACGCTCAAAGAGATGCCCGATAAGCGAGGCAAGTACCTGCTGAAACAGCGTTCCGCACATGACGGGAAATACGACTTCGCCCGGAAAGTATTGCGTGGCGATGACGGCGCCCGAAGAGATGTTGCGCATGCCGCAGGTAAAGCACATGGTAGTCGTTTCGCTATACGGCAGATGCAGTGCGCGGGCGACCAGAATACCGACGACAAAGCCGCTGATGGCGAAGATCAAAATAAAGAGGGCGACTTCCAAGCGCACCGCGTTCATGTGCAGCACGTACTCGCTCATGGCGGTGGAGTTCGACGCGATAACACCCATCATCATGAACTTGCAGGCGGGCGAGAGCGCGGGGGAGAGCTTCTCGTGTCCCCATCCGCGCGTGAGTTCGTTAATCACGATGCCGAGCAGGGCGGGGATAGCGATCATGAAGGCCATGTTCTGCATCATGCCCGGCACGTCGATCGAGACGGTGGCGCCCAGCAAGAGCTTAAGCGTGAGCGGAATCGTAACGGGAGAGATAACCGAGGACGTCAGGATGATGGTGAGCGCGAGCGGGCCGTTGCCGCCGAACATGCTAATCCACATAAAGGCAGTGACTGCCACAGGTACGCTGTACTCGAGCACGATACCGCAGACGAGGTTGGGGTTGGAGCCAAAGAACAGCGACCCCATGGCATAGGCTGTTATGGGAATAAGCACCGCCGAGACCAGCAGCGCCAAAATCAGGTGCAGCGGACGGCGGAATACTTCGGCTACCTGATGGAAGGTGTTGCTGAGGGCACCTTGGAACGTCATAAAGGCAAACAGGGTGGGGACGATGGGCTTGAGTACGCCGATCTGCTGGGGAAAGAGCACGCCAAGCGTCACGCAAATCGGAACGATGATCTGCATATGCCCCGCGAGGAACTTACCCAGTCCAACCCATTGCTTCATATGCGCTTGTGACTCCCTTTGCTCGTGAATCCGTTTTGAATGGATATGCTAGACGCTCGCATGCGTCCGTGTGGCTGAAACGCCCGATTATTTCGAGGCTATTACCGCCCTCGTTTATCGAAACCACGGCGTGCTGGACGTTGTGCGTCCGCGCCGCACGGTATAATAAATCCGTTCAACAGATCTGCCTGCCGAAGCGGGCATACACAGAGGACTCATCGCTATGAACCGTGAGAGGTATCGCGGCGACCTGCCCCTATCGGGGGTGGGCGCCTATGTCATCGCTTAAGACAACGCATCGCTGGGCGGTCGCTCAGCAAAACCCCGAGCTCGAAAAGGAGCTTTCGGCTGGCCTGGGCATACCCGGGCTGGTGGCGCGCATTATGGTTGCGCACGGCATTACATCCATCGAGGAAGGCCAGCTTTTTCTGACGCCTTCGCTCGATCGCGACTGGGCGGACCCGCTCGTTATTCCGGGTATGGCGGTCGTCGTCGACCGCGTTGAGCGTGCTATTCGCAGCCACGAGCGCATCGCCGTCTTTGGCGATTTTGACGTCGACGGCATTACGTCGACTTGTCTGTTGACCGAGGCGCTGCGTTCGTTTGGCGCCAACGTCACGCCGTTTATTCCGCATCGTTTTGACGAGGGCTACGGTCTGTCGCGTGCGGCGCTCGACCGCGTTAACGAGCTCGCTCGCCCCCAGCTGATCGTGACCGTCGATAACGGCATTGCCGCCAAGGAAGAGGCCTCCTATCTGGAGAGCCTGGGGATCGATTTGGTGGTCACGGACCATCACGAGCCGTCCGACCAGGTGCCGCAGGGCGTGCCCCTGACCGACCCCAAGCTCGAGGACAAGGGTCCCTCGCGCGAGCTTGCCGGTGCCGGCGTGGCACTCAAGCTGGTGCAGGTCCTGGGCGAGCGTTTGGGCAAGCCGTCGTATTGGCGTTCGCTGATAGAGGTCGCGGCGCTGGGCACCGTGTCCGACATGATGCCGCTTACGCCCGAGAATCGCGCACTGGTCGCCGAGGGCATCCAGCAGATGCGCGTGACGGCCCGTCCCGGCTATATCGCGCTTGCCGCACTTGCCAAGGCCGACCTTTCTACCATTACGGCCGACGGCCTGTCGTTTTCGCTCATCCCCCGTCTGAATGCTGCCGGCCGCATGGCCGATCCCAAGCTGGCGCTCGACCTGCTGCTTGCCCGCGACCCCATCGAAGCGAGCGCGCTTGCCGCCGAGCTCGAGGAAATCAATCGCCAACGCCGCGAGATCGAGGCCGAGCTTACGCGCGATGCCATGGAGAAGGTCGAGGAGACTTATGACGGCGGGCGCGCAATCGTCGTGGGCGGCGAGGGCTGGCACGAGGGCGTCAAGGGCATCGTGGCGAGCCGCTTGACCAATCGCTATCACGTGCCGGCGCTGCTCTTCTCGATCGAGGGTGGCGTTGCGCGCGGATCGGGCCGCTCGGTGGGCAAGATCAACTTGTTCGATGCCGTCGAGCGTTGCTCCGACCTGCTGATTCGTCGCGGCGGGCATGCCGGTGCGGTGGGTGTGACCATCGAGGCATCCAAGCTCGATGAGTTCCGCCGTCGCCTTTCGGCCGTGCTATCGGAGCTTCCCGCCGAGGACTTTGAGGACACTGACGAGGTTGCCGCCACCGTTGATCTCTCCGAGCTAAATATCGAGACCATCGAGCAAATTTCCCGTCTTGAGCCGTTTGGCCAGGGCAATAAGGTGCCGCTTCTGGCCGCCGAGGGCGTGACGATGTGCGATCGCGCCGTGGTGGGCAAAACCGGCGAGCACATGCGCTTTGTGGCGACCGATGGTGCCGCGAGTGTGCCGGCCATCATGTTCCGCGTGCCGCAGATCGATAGGCTCATCAATTGCGACAGCGCCGTCGACTTGGTGTTCGAGGCCGTGGCCGAGCATTGGCAGGGACGTGTGAAGCCCAAGCTCATGATCAAAGATGTCTTGGTGCGCGATACCGCGGCGCCCAATATCGACGATCCGGCATGTGAGCTCCGCCGCGGCGTGCAACCGGCGGATTCTGGTCTGCGCCTGGAGTCGCGTAAACGCGAGACGCTCGCCCAGCTTTCTTATACCGAGCTCACGCGCTCGCTTATCCATAGCTTTATCGGCTCGAACCAGCCGCATCGCGCGCAGGTCGAGGCACTCGACGCGCTTGCCGACCATCAGAGCGTTTTGGCCGTTATGGGGACGGGGCGTGGCAAGTCTCTGATTTTCCATGTGCATGCCGCGCGCGAGGCGGTTCTTCGCGGGCGTGCGAGCATTTTTGTCTATCCTCTGCGTTCGCTCGTTGCTGATCAGGCCTATCACCTTTCCTCGACGATGGCCGCGCTCGGCATTGGTGTCGGCGTGCTGACTGGCGAGACCGTGGAGGCCGTACGCGATGACGTGTTCGCCGGCCTTGCTTCGGGTCGCACCGGTATCGTTCTCACGACGCCCGAGTTCTTGTCTATCCACCGCGATCGATTTGCGCGTTCTGGACGTATTGGCTTCGTTGTTATCGATGAGGCGCACCATGCCGGTCTTGCTAAGGGTGGTGACCGGAGTGCATACCTCGATATGCCCGATATTCTTAAAGCCCTGGGCGACCCCGTTGTCATGGCGGCAACGGCTACCGCGACGGCTCCAGTTGTGGCAGAGCTTGCTCGCGTACTGCCGATTACCAGCACGGTGGTCGACGAGACCGTTCGCGAGAACCTACAACTCGAGGACGATCGTGACCTTGCGAGCCGTGAAAATCGCCTGGTTTCGATCGTTGCGACGGGGGAGAAGACCGTCATCTACGTGAACTCGCGCGACCAGTCCGTGGCGCTTGCCAAGACGTTGCGCAAACGTGTGCCCGACTGCGCGACCCATATCGCGTTCTATAACGCCGGGCTTGCGCGTTCCGATCGTCGACGCGTCGAGGAGGCGTTTCGAGATGGCAGCCTGAGCTGCATCGTTTCAACCTCGGCCTTCGGTGAGGGCGTCAACCTGCCCGATATCCGCCATGTCGTGCTCTACCACATGCCGTTTGGCGCGATTGAGTTTAACCAGATGAGTGGCCGTGCCGGCCGCGATGGGCAGCCTGCCGTGATTCACCTGCTCTATTCGTCTCGTGACGCTCGTATTAATGAGCGCCTGCTCGATTGTTACGCGCCCGAGCGCGATGAGCTTGTCACGCTCTATCGGGCGCTGCAGACCATGTGGCGCTCCAATCGTGGCAAGACGGGGGACGATTCATTCTGCGCAAGCGATATCGACATTGCGCAGATGTGCCTTGCAATCGACGCGCGCACGCCGGTCGATGAGCGTTCGGTGGCAAGCGGCTTGGGAATCTTCGAAGAGCTCGGTTTCTGTCACGTTTCGGGGTTTGACGATACCCGTCGCATCGCGATGACCGAAAACCCCGGGCGCGTGCAGTTGAGCAGGTCGATCCGCTATTTGGAGGGCTTGCGCTCGCGCATGGAGTTCTCGGCTTTCCGGAGTTGGGCACTCGATTCGTGCGCTTCTGATATGCTTACCAAAATTAACCGCCCGATCGTACCGCGGGCCTAGGGAAGGGGACCTCGATGGATGCCGCAGCCCGTACCGCCCATGATTCCGCCCTCCAGCCCTTTTCGGAGATGGAGCACTATACGCATGCCGATGATCTGCCGCCCGAGATTATGGCGGACAGCTACGACAAGCTGGAGCGCCTGTGCCTTAAATATATGAGTGAGGATGACTTCTCCAAGGTGGAGCAGGCCTACTGCTTTGCTGCCGAGAAGCACTGCAACCAAAAGCGGCGCTCGGGTGAGATGTACATTAACCATCCCGTCGAGGTGGCTATCATTTTGGCCGACCTTAAGATGGACTGCGATGTGGTGTGCGCTGCATTGCTGCACGATACCGTCGAGGATACCGATACCTCGCTTGCCGATGTTTCGGGTCTGTTTGGCGAAACCGTGGCAGAGCTCGTCGACGGCGTGACCAAGCTCACCAACATCGAAGTCGACAACATGGACGAAAAGCAGGCGCTTACGCTGCGCAAGATGTTCCTCGCCATGTCCAAGGACATTCGCGTCATCATCGTCAAACTCGCCGACCGCCTGCATAATATGCGCACGCTTGCCGCCCTGCGCGAGGACCGCCGCCTGTTTAAGGCGCGCGAGACCATGGATGTGTATGCGCCCCTGGCCGACCGCCTGGGCATGAGCTCTATCAAGTGGGAACTCGAGGATCTGTCCTTCTTCTACCTTGAACCCGACGCTTACCAGCGCATCGCCCGCATGGTGGCAGAGTCACGCGAGGTTCGCGAACGCTTTCTGGCCGAGACTATCAAGACGCTTACCGATGAGCTCGACCGCATTGGCCTTGAGGGTTTTCAGATCAACGGTCGTTCCAAGCACTATTGGTCCATCTATCAAAAGATGAAGCGCAAGGGCAAGGAGTTCTCCGAGATTTATGATCTGGTGGCGCTGCGCGTCATCACCCATTCGGTGCGCGATTGCTATTCCACGCTTGGTGCCGTGCATACTTTGTGGCATCCCATGCCCGGTCGTTTTAAAGACTATATCGCCATGCCCAAGGTCAATAACTACCAATCGCTCCATACGACGGTTATCGGCCCCACGGCCCGTCCGCTCGAGATTCAGATTCGAACCTACGAGATGCACGAGCAGGCCGAGTACGGCATCGCCGCCCACTGGCTATATAAGAAATCGGGCGGATCGTCTGCCTCCAAGACCAACGACGCACAGCGTCTGGACGATCAGATTAACTGGCTCAAGCACTCGCTCGATTGGGCAGCCTCTGACGAGATCACCGATGCCAAAGAATATCTGCACTCACTGAAGGTCGACCTGTTTGACCAGGAGATTTTTGTCTTTACGCCCAAGGGTGAGGTCATGGCGCTTCGTGCGGGCTCTACACCGCTCGACTTTGCCTACGCTGTTCATACCGAGGTCGGCAACCACTGCGTCGGCGCCAAAATCAACGGCGCGGTGGCTCCGCTCACGCACGAAATCAAGACGGGTGACCGTGTCGAGATCCTGACTAACAAGAGCTCCAAGCCGTCGCGCGATTGGCTCAAGATCGTCAAGACGCCTTCGGCCAAGTCAAAGATTCGCCGTTACTTCGCCGCTGCGACCAAAGACGATGACGCTGCTGCCGGTCGCGATATGCTGGCCAAGGACATGCGCAAGCGCGGGTACGGCATCTCTACGCCGCGATCCACGCGTGCACTCAATGCCGTGGCGGAGCAGTTTAACTTCAAGCAACTCGAGGACCTGTTCGCAGCCGTTGGCGCGGGCAAGGTCGCCCCGCGCGCTGTGGGCAATAAGGTCGAGCAAATCTTGGATCCCAAGCCCGAGGAGCAGCTTACCAAGGCCGAAGCCATCGCTGAGGTCGTCAAGCAGCCTGCCCGCGGTTCCAACCGCAAACCGCAAAAGCGTGGCAAGAGTGCAAGTAACGGCATTATCGTCAAGGGCGAGAGCAACAGCGGCCTGCTGGTTCGTCTGGCGCATTGCTGCAATCCGGTGACGGGCGACGACATCGTGGGCTTTATCACGCGCGGTCGAGGCGTCTCGGTGCATCGCGCCAACTGCCCCAACGTCAAGGGTCTCATGGAACACCCCGAGCGCATGATTGACGTGGAGTGGGATGGTGCTGCCGATACGCTTTTCCAGGTCGAGATCGTGGTCGAGTGCTTGGATCGTATGGGCTTGCTCAAGGATGTCACCATCGCCATTGGCGATGCAGGCGGAAATATCCTTTCCGCCGCTACCTCGACCAACCGCGAGGGCATTGCGACCCTGCGCTTTATGGTCGAGATTTCGGACGCGAGCGGTCTGGATCCGCTGCTGGCATCCATCAGCAGTGTCGACTCGGTCTATGACGCACGCCGTCTGATGCCTGGCGAGGGTGGGGCTCAGCTTAAGCGTCGCGTATAGGCGTGACGAACGCACAACGGTAATGATATTGGCTACGTTCGAGGCATCGTTTGATGCCTCGACGCTTGTAGAAGGAGGACGTGCTCATGGTCACTGCAGCTTTGGACTTAACCCCTCGGGGTACGGCTTCGATTGAGGCGCTTGTAAACGGCCCCATTCAGACCAACAGTTACGCCGTAATCTCGAGCGGCGAATGCCTGATTATCGATCCGGCCTGGGAAGGTGAGCGTCTTGTGGAATATATCTATGCCAAGCATCCTGACGCGCACGTGCTAGGCGCTGTCTGCACCCATGGCCATGCCGATCACGTAGGTGGCGTTGCCGGAGCGCGAGCCGCCGTCGGTAAGGGTTTCCTATATGAGTTAGGTGCGAAGGACGTGTTGGTATCTCGTGAGAATATCGAGGAGCAGCGAGCGATGTGGGGCATCGATACGCCCGATCCGGGCGAGCCGACGCGATTGCTTGCTGAGGGCGATACGATTGAATTGGGTGATATCTGCCTGCAGGTGATCGAGACGCCCGGTCACACACCGGGTGGCATTGTCTTGTTCGCCGCCACCGAGCAGGGAAGCATCGCCTTTGTTGGCGACACACTGTTCCCGGGCAGCCACGGCCGCACCGATCTCGCCGGTGGAGACGAGGCGGCGATTCTGCGCTCGCTCTCCAAGCTCGCCCAGCTGCTTCCAGCCGATACCGTTTGTTTAACGGGGCATGGTGATTCGACCACTATGGCGCGCGAGCTCATGCAGAACCCTTTCATGCAGATGTAGCTTTGTAGTCAGCTGCTTAAGCACGAGAAGTGTCCAAACGTCAAGATATTTTCCCCAACGGGCCGATTCCGTAGGGCAAACGGTCAAAAAAAGTCTGTTTGGACGATATTCGTGAACAAACGAACGTTTACGCTCGGGTACGCCGTGGTAAAATCTCATGCGTTATCGGAGCAACCTTACAGGAGGTTTCTTTTATGCTCGTCAACGCAGCAGACATGCTCAAGAAGGCCGAGGCCGGCAAGTATGCTCTCGGTGCCTTCAACACCAACAACCTCGAGTGGACTCTGGCTATTCTCCAGGCCGCCGAGGAGGCCAAGTCTCCGCTGATCCTTCAGTGCACCGCTGGTGCCGCTAAGTGGATGGGCGGTTTCAAGGTCTGCGCCGACATGGTCAAGGCTGCCGTCGAGGCCACGGGTGTTACCGTTCCCGTCGCCCTTCACCTCGATCACGGTTCTTACGAGGACTGCTTCAAGTGCATCGAGGCCGGCTTCACGTCCATCATGTATGACGGCTCTCACGAGGAAACCTTCCAGCTTAACCTCGATCGCACCAAGGAGCTCGTTGAGCTCGCCCACTCCAAGGGCATGTCCATCGAGGCCGAGGTCGGCGGCATCGGCGGCACCGAGGACGGCGTGACCTCCAACGGCGAGCTCGCTGACCCCGCTGAGTGCAAGCAGATTGCTGACCTGGGCGTCGACTTCCTCGCCTGCGGCATCGGCAACATCCACGGCGTGTATCCCGCCGACTGGGCCGGTCTTTCCTTCGAGCGTCTGAGCGAGATCAAGGCTCAGATCGGCGACCTGCCCCTCGTTCTGCACGGTGGTACCGGCATCCCCGAGGATCAGATCAAGAAGGCCATCTCCCTGGGCATCTCCAAGATCAACGTCAATACCGACCTGCAGCTTGTCTTTGCCAAGGGCGTCCGCGAGTACATCGAGGCTGGCAAGGATCAGCAGGGCAAGGGCTTCGATCCCCGCAAGCTCCTCAAGCCTGGTCGCGACAACATCGTTGCCCGCGCCAAGGAGCTCATGGAGGAGTTTGGCTCCGTCAACAAGGCGTAAGTAGCGGTTTAACTTTCCCGTCGGAGGCCCCGTTCACCCTACGCTTTTCCCTTGCGCTCACCTGGCTTTGCCAGAAGTCGCGCGATGGAATCAGCTCCGGGGAAACGGGGCCTCCTTCGTTAACTCGCTACAGGGTTACTGGGCTGAATTATTTATTTGACTACCGTTCAGCGGTGTTGATGGCTCCCTTGTTGGGGCTTTCTTTTTATGTCGGTACAATGGTCTCGGGTTGTTGTTCTGCGTGGGAGTGGTTATGGCTGTCGTTAATGTTTTGCCTGCCGATGGAAAGGTTGTTGCCGAGGGCCCCGTTGGTTGCTCTTTTGATGTTTGTTGCGATGATTTTCGTCATCTCGACATTGGATTGCCACCTGAGATCCTTCGTCTCAAGGACGCCGGGTACCTGGCGCAGGCTGTTGCGGCTTGCGACCGTCTTTTGGAGCAGAGCCCTGATCCCTCGTTGGCCGCTTGCGTTCGTGCCGAGCGGTATCGCATGATCGAGACGTCGTTTCATTTTTCGGTGTCGCGCGATCAGGCTATTGCGATGATCCGCGAGGAGTGGCCGGAGTTTACCGAGGATCAGTTTGACGACCTGATCGATCGTAAGCGCATCGACTGGCGCTTTATCGATGGTGAACTGTTCGTTCTCGACAACTTCCTTGATTCTTTGCGTGTGTATCCCAAGGAGGTTCCGGGCCTGCGTCCCGATTCTACGGATGGAACTGCGCTGCGCAACCAGATGCTTAAGAAGATGGAATCACAGGGCGGGCTGTCTCGTGCCATTACGCTTAAAGCATCCGTGTCTGTTCCCGGTGCTCTGGAGGGGGAGGCCGTTCGCGCGTGGCTTCCCGTTGCCGCAGCCTGCCGCCAGCAGTCTCATATCGAGATTCTCGATATGACGCCGGAGGGGGTCCTTGCTCCCGCGAACGCTTTGGCGCGTACCGCCTCGTGGGTTTCCTCGGCTGATCGATCGTTCTCAGTGACCTATCGTTATCTGATTGATGCCGCTTATTGCGATATCTACGGGGGAGCGCTTCCGGCGCATCCGTGTATGGACGCGCCGCTGCCCAAGGATATTTCCGAGGACCGACCACATATTGCATTCACGCCGTATCTGCAGCAGCTGACCGAACATGTTATCGATGGTCTCGAGGATCAGCTCGACCGCGCTCGGGCTATCTATGATTATTTGACGCATCATATCGACTATCGATACCAGCCACCGTATCTGCTTCTGGGCTCTATCGCCGATGACTGCGCGCATTCGCTTCGCGGTGACTGCGGTGTTATGGCACTCACGTTTATCACCATGTGCCGCATCGCCGGCGTGCCCGCACGTTGGCAGAGCGGCCTGTACGTTGCGCCCGACTCGGTGGGCTCGCATGACTGGGCGGAGTTCTATACACCGCAGACGGGTTGGCTTAACGCCGATGTCTCGTTTGGATCCTCGGCACGCAGGATGGGGGAGGAATGGCGCCGCCGCCACTACTTTGGCAACCTCGATCCATGGCGCATGGTGGCAAACTGTCGGTTCCAGGCAGAGTTTGAACCCGTCTTTGACGGTATGCGTGAGGACCCCTACGATAACCAGATGGGCGAGGCCTCGGTCGACGGTCGCGGATGCCGCCAGCGCGAGATGCTCCGCACGGTCGAACTCATCGAAATGCTCGAAGTTCCATTTTCGGACTAATCTACGGAAAGCTGTGATAAACTAACTCACGCAATACGTGCCCGAGTGGCGGAATTGGCAGACGCAGTGGACTCAAAATCCACCGTTGGCAACAACGTGCGAGTTCGAGTCTCGCCTCGGGCACCATACATGCAAAAGAGCGTTCAAGGGGGTCGAGGCCCCCTTTTTCGTGCCGAACTCGCGTGAGCGCGCGGAGCGTTAAGCAAACAGGCCTGTGGCCTGTTTGTAGCGGAGCGTGGCGAGGGCGCCATGCGCCCGAAGCCCGGGGCTTCGCGAAGCGAAGGCCCTTCGAGTCTCGCCTCGGGCACCATACATGCAAAAGAGCGTTCAAGGGGGTCGAGGCCCCCTTTTTCGTGTACGTAATGTGATAACGAGCGGTACGTGTTATTATCGCCAAGGTGTTGTTTCCGCAATGCCCTAAAGAGGAACCCGAGGGTTCCCACCTTTTGGCGCCAATGAGCAGCTGACTGGTCATACAACTTAGATTCCCTTCCTCATATCGAGGATGTCTATGTGTACGACCTGGTTGCAAAAAAGCGCCGGGTTATTTTTTTATGAATGGAGGTAGGGAAAATAGCTAAGTCTGATGACACCCGCATCAACGACGAGATCACTGCATCTTCGTGCCGTTTGATTGGCGTCGATGGCTCTCAGCTCGGCCTGTTCGCCATCCGCGATGCCCAGCGCGTCGCCGACGATCAGGGTCTCGACCTTGTCGAGATCGCTCCCAACGCGGAGCCGCCGGTCTGCAAGGTCATGGACTACGGTAAGTTCAAGTACCAGCAGGCCATGAAGGCCAAGGCTGCTCGTAAGAACCAGTCCAAGGTCGAGGTTAAGGAAATGAAGTTCCGACCCAAGATCGACGTTGGCGACTACGAGACCAAGAAGGGCCACGTTCTGCGTTTCCTCAAGAAGGGCGCACGCGTTAAGATCACCATCATGTTCCGCGGCCGTGAGATGGCTCACCCGGAGCAGGGTCTTAACGTTCTCGAGCGTCTCGCCGAGGATCTTAAGCCTTACGCTACGGTCGAGTCCAAGCCTAAGATGGAAGGCCGTAACATGCTTATGCTGCTCGCCCCAATTAAGGGCGCCTTTGATGAGGATAAAGCGGCAAGTGATACTAAGTAACTAGTGTTCTGTAACCGATTAAGGAGTATTTCATGCCTAAGATGAAGTCCCACAGCGGCACCAAGAAGCGTTTCCGCAAGACTGGTACCGGCAAGCTTATGCGCGCCAAGGCTTTCAAGAGCCACATCCTGAGCAAGAAGTCCACCAAGCGTAAGCGTGGCTTCCGTCAGGAGACCGAGATCGCCGCTGCCGACCGCAAGGTCATCAAGTCGCGTCTCGCCTAAGTTAGCGTTCCCGTTTTTCGTTTAACCGTCTAGGAGTTGATAGAACATGGCACGTATTAAGCGCGCTGTTGCCGCCAAGAAGAAGCGCCGTACCGTTATGCACCGTGCGAAGGGTTACTACGGTGCCGCTTCGCGTACTTACAAGCATGCTAAAGAGCAGGTCCAGCACTCTCTGCAGTATCAGTACCGTGACCGCCGCAATAAGAAGCGCGAGATTCGCTCTCTCTGGATCACCCGTATCAACGCTGCTGCTCGCCTGAACGACATCTCTTACTCTCAGTTCATGCACGGCCTGAAGGTCGCCGGTATCGAGCTCGACCGCAAGGTCCTGGCTCAGATGGCTTACGAGGACATCGAGTCTTTCAACGAGCTGGCTACCATCGCCAAGAAGGCTCTCGAGGCCTAATTGATTCTCTTGAATCGCTAGGGGAGTGTCGCGCTGTGCGCGGCGCTCCCTCTTTTTATCTAAGGCGCTGGTTTATATAGCAAAAGCGCGGGTAGATAGATACTTACAGGTGACCGATCTTTATATATCTCTTAACCGAAGGGTCATCATCTGATACGTGCAGTATTTCTGCACCAGCCTTTCTATTACTTATATAGGAAGCGATATATTGTGTAGGACTTGTGAAGAGTGGAATTGACGTCCCACATCGCTTCGCGGTCTGGCAATATATCTCCTTGCCGCGCGGCCCGGTCGGACCGGATTGACCGCGGGGCGTGCACCTTGAGAACCGGATACTGCGAGGATGGACACACCAGATGTGTCGCATCCGGGCAGACATCGAACCATTTGAAATGG
>NZ_JBQHWK010000028.1:0-30424 GCF_052064015.1 Collinsella sp. HCP3S3_D1 | reverse complement strand
CCTTCCTGGCCTCGATGTCGTGCTTCACCCTCAAGTCGACACGCATAAAAAGCCTCCCATTTCTCATGTCCAAGAAATGGGAGGCAGTTCAGTGCGCAGCGGGGGTTCTTTCATGTCCGAGGACGCGCTGGGAAGTCACCCCATGCGGCCAGCGGACAACTATGTGACCTTGGACTAGAACATGCCCAAGAAACCGTGCACAAACAGCGCGGCCAGAGCGGCACCGATAAACGGAGCGATGCCAGGAACGAGCAGGCCGTACTTCCAGTTGTTGTTAGCCTTGTTCTTAATCGGCAGCACCTGATAGGCCATGCGAGGACCAAGGTCGCGTGCCTGGTTCATGGCGAAGCCGGTGATGCCACCCATGCCCATGCCAACGGCCCAAACGATCAGGCCGACGCAGATAGCGAGCATCAGAACGTTCTCGCCGGCGCGGCTAGCGGCAGCAAGGATGGCGCTGATGAACACAAAGGTGCAGATAGCCTCACAGAAGAAGTTGCGGGCATAGTTCGTGCCCTCGGTGGTGGGGTTGGTCGAGAAGATGTTGCGCTGGGCAATGGGGTCGACGACGCCCTCGGAAGCCTTGAACTCATCGGTATACATAAACCAAGCGATTACGGCGCCCACAAAGCCGCCGAGCATATCGGCAATCATGAAGGGGATGCAGCTGCTCCACGGCACCAGACCGACGATGCACTGGGCAAGCACCATAGCCGGGTTCATGCACACGGCGCCGCCAAAGACAAACAGGCAGACCGAGATGCCAAAAGACCAGGTGGTGATGGCAAACATGTGGCCGGAGCCCTGATACTTGGTGCCCTTAAGCACGGTATCGCAGTGTACGCCCACGCCAAAGATGATCATGAGGGCCGTTGCGCCGAATTCGCAGAGGAGTTTGGTAAGCATAAAACCTTATCTTTCTTGTCGGTTACAAACGATTCGTTTAGGCCGCGCGCTAGTGCTGAGCGACGACAACGCCCAGGCCATCGGGAATGACGGCTACCTTGGCATCGGCACCCTTCATTTCAAAGGCGAGCTTGAGCGCCTCCTCGAGGGTGTTGACCGGCGTCATATGCATATCCTTGAGCATCTGGTGATCGCACAGGTCGGTGACCATGATCACAGGGTGATGCGCCAGGATGCGGGCAAAGATCTGGCTCGTCCACTGGTCGGGCAGGGTCTCGTCCTTAGGACGGTCGATGCAGGCGCGCTCAAACTCTGCCGGATCGTTGTCAGCGATGTTGTGATAGAAGCCCTCGCCACCGTGACCATCGGCGCAACCGGCGACATCGATGATCACGCCGCCCTCGGGAAGTGTGGCCTCGGCAGCGCACATGCCCTTCACGGCCTGATAGACGTTCTGATCGAGCGGATAGCCACCGTTGGTGGTGATGGCAATCTCGCACTCGACGGGCTCAACGCCGGCAAGACTCTTCACGAACTCGCAGCCGGCCTCGTGCGCCTTGTGAATGTCGCCGGCAAAGGAGCCGATGACCTCGTGCTTGCCGTTGAGCACCACGTTGAGCACAAAGGCAAGGTGAGCCATCTCGGCAGCGGCAAACATGTCCTCGCTCACGTGGTTGTGGCACAGGTTGCCGGCGCGCGAATGGGAATCGTTCACAAACTGGCCGTTGTGGTTGTACATGATGGTCTTGTAGCTGGCGATGCCGGGCAGCACGGACTTGCGGCTGCCAGAAAAACCGGCAAAGAAGTGCGGCTCAATAAAGCCCTCGGCAAGCAGTAGATCGCAATCGGCGGCAATCTTGTTGATGATGCACTCGCCACCAGAAGGCAGGGTGCCAATCTTTTCCATCATGCTGTCGTCGGTCGCGACGTGCATGACAATTTCCTCGTTGGCAACGATCTCCTCGCCATACTTGTTGACGAGTTCCTCGTGCGTCGACGGACGATGCATACCCGTAGCAACCAGAATGCGAACGCGCGCCTCAGGCGCAGCAGAGTGGATGTGATGCAGCAGAATAGGCATCGTCACACGCGAGGGAACGGGGCGCGTATGGTCGGAGCTAATGATTACAATATCCTTCTTGCCAGCGCAAAGCTCCTCGAGCGAAGGCGATCCATAAGGGTTGGCAAGCGACTCCTCTACCAGCTCTTCCTGCGATTTTGCAGTCTTAAACTCGTTTTGGTGACCTTCCATCACACCCGCGAAGTTCTTATCCTCGAGCTCTAGATGCAATGTCTTGTGGTCAAACGGCAGTTCACATTCAAACAATGACGAGCGCCCTCTTCCTTTCAACTGACACACTAGATAAACCGTTGGAAGGATACGCTGCTCACCGAAAAACGCTACCGTCCACCGAGTCGTTAACACAACGTTCATATTTGACCCACAATAAAACAGCCGCGATCCCAAACGGGACCGCGGCCTCCTGTCAAAGAAGCTATAGGCAGGGTGGCTTACGCAGCGCCGAGGCAAACATCAATCCTGTGGCATGCGCGTGTAAGCTATCTTGCATAAATAGGTCAATATACTGCATAGAAATACGCATTGGGTTTCGAACCGCAACATGGTAGCCCCCTCCGGAGCGTGCATTTTTGCGAGTATTCAGCATCGCAAGATAAGATTTTGGTGTCAAAAGTCTTTCAAAAGGTAGATCGTCCTCATGACTCGTCCCATCTGGATAACATGCGGCGTGAAACCAGCCATATATGAGCATCGCCAAGGCCCAATTGTCTTGCAAAATCATCAACAAAGGCAGCGAGGGCCGGCTATGGCCTTATGCATCGATCTTTGGCTGCTGAAAACTCCGTTTTTTGCACGTCGCCCCAGGCACCACCCTCACCCAGCGGCCTTCCGCCGAAGCTGGACATCGCAGGGCCCGCCATCAGTTTACTTTTAGGCACACTCCGCAGGACGCAAGAAGCCCTCGCCGCACTCCACGCTATGCGCGAAGCGCGCCATTCTTCTCCTCAGCTTTAATTCCAGAGGACCGAGGACGAAGGGGCCCGACGGGCTTCCCTCTGAATGCATTCCGCAGCACGAAGCCCTTTCCAAACGCGCGAAGCGCGCCATTATTCCCCCAGCAGTAATCCGCCGAAGACCGGACATCGCAGGGCCCGCCATCAGTTTACTTTTAGGCACACTCCGCGGACGCAAGAAGCCCTCGCCGCACTCCACGCTAAGCGCGAAGCGCGCCATTCTTCTCCTCAGCTTTAATTCCAGAAGACCGAGGACGAAGGGGCCCTACGGGTTTCCCTCTGAATGCATTCCGCAGCACGAAGCCCCCTTATCCGCAGCTCCAAAGGAGCAGGATAAGGGGGCTTCAAGTGCGAGGACGCATTCAGAGGGAAACCCGTCGGGCCCCGGTGAGAGCCACAGGGCTATCGATTACCCCGTGTTCTGCAGACCTGCCGAGACGCCGGTCACAGTCGAAAGAATCAGGCTCATGTACTCGGCCTTCTTCTCCTCGGCCATCTCGTCCTGGTTCATACGCACCTCGCGAAGGGCGCGGACCTGGGCGATGGACAGGGCGTCGACGTAGGGGTTACGCACGCGAACGGCACAGCCAAGCACGCGACGACGCTGCAGCGGCCACTCGTCACCGACGATGGCAAGGACCCACTTACGGGTGAGCTGCATCTCGGTAAAGACCTTCTTGGACAGATCATCGCGGTCGCCCAGATGCAGATACATCTTGGCAATGCGCTGATCGGTCTTAGCAATCGACATCTCGATGTTATCGATAAAGGTGCGGAAGAACGGCCACTCCTGGTAGGCAGCCTTGAGCTGGTCAAGATCGCCCAGCTGCTCGCAGGCGGTGCCCAGGCCGTACCAAGCGGCCAGGTTAATGCGTGCCTGGCTCCAGCTGAAAATCCACGGAATGGTACGCAGGTCGTCGAGCGACTTGGCACCCAAGCCGCGCTTGGCGGGACGCGAGCCAATCGGCAGCAGACCGACCTCGGTTAGCGGCGTCACAGTCGAGAACCACGGTGCAAAGTCCTCGGTGTTCAGCAGGTCCAGATAGCGCTCGTGGCTTGCGGCGTTGAGTTTCTCGGCCATATCCCAGAACTTCTGCGTGGTCTCGGTGTTGGTCTTCTCGACGCTCGGGGCCGACTGCAAAAGCGTTGCGGCGGCAACGGACTCAACATGGCGCTGAGCCAGCGTGCGGTTGCCGTAACGGGCAAAGATGACCTCACCCTGCTCGGTGAGCTTAAAGAAGCAGTTGACCGAACCCTTGGGCTGCGCCAGTACGGCCTTGTTGGCCGGGCCGCCACCACGGCCCACGGCGCCGCCGCGACCGTGCATGAGCACCAGGTCGATATCGTTCTTCTCGGCCCACTTGGCGATGCGCTCCTGCGCGGAGTGCAGCGCAAGCATGGCCGTGGTAGGACCGGCATCCTTGGAGGAGTCGGAGTAACCCAGCATAACCTCCATGCGGCGGTTGGTCTGGGCAAGACGCTTCTGCACCACGGGCAGCGTAAGCATCTGGTCGAGCACGTCGACGCAGCCCTCGAGGTCCTCGAGCTGCTCGAACAGCGGGATCACGTCGAGCTCGGGAACGTCCTCCTCGTGTGCGAAGGACAGGTGGGCCAGCTCAAAGACGTCGGCCACATGCTGGGCACTCTTGGTAAACGAGATGATGTAGCGGTGTGCCATCTTCTTGCCGTAGCGCTTTTGGATGGAGCCGATAGCGCGGAAGGTGTCGATGACCTCGCGCGTCATGGGCTGCAGGTCGCCATGGATACCGTTTTCGTGGATATCCTTGAGGGCGCGGGCATGCACCACGGAGTGTTGACGGAACTCCATCTCGACCATATGGAAGCCGAAGGACTCGACCTGCCAGATGATGGTCTGCACCGGGCCGTAGGCGGCACGGACGGCACCGCAGGCAGCCAGCGAACGCTGGAC
Source organism: Collinsella sp. HCP3S3_D1 (assembly GCF_052064015.1). Classification (NCBI taxonomy): domain Bacteria; kingdom Bacillati; phylum Actinomycetota; class Coriobacteriia; order Coriobacteriales; family Coriobacteriaceae; genus Collinsella; species Collinsella sp. HCP3S3_D1. The sequence continues at coordinate 25,554 of NZ_JBQHWK010000028.1, read as the reverse complement.
GACGCGCAGGTCATCCAGGAACTCGTCGGCGCTGTGATACATGGTGTCGGTGATACGGCGTACGGTGGCGTTCAGACGGTCGGCCATGACGAGCATGACGGCGCGATGCGGCTCGTGCTCGGAGATAAGCTCGGCGCGGGCCGTGTAATGGGCACTCATCTCGACCTGATGGTTCCACAGGTTGATGAGCTCGGCAGACGGCTTGCTGTAGGTGGCCTCGAGCGTGAGGTTGCGGCCGATGCGGCGGCACTTGTCCTCGAGCTTGAGCACCATGTGGGTGAAGTACTTGGCGGCGACCTCACGGCTCACCTTGGCGGTAACGTTGGGGTTACCGTCGCGGTCGGAACCGATCCAGCTGCCGGGATGGAAGAACGCCGGGCACAGCGGCGGCACGGTACCGGCCTTGTCACCCAGCACCCAGTCGTCAAAGCGACGATAGATGACGGGGATGACGTCGAACAGCGTGTTATCGAAGATGTCGATGATGGTATCGGCTTCCTCGACCGGCGTGGGCTTCTTGAGCGCGATGGGGCTCGTACGCACCAGGGCGTCGATCTCCTGCAGCATATGGCGCTCGTTCTCCACCAGGTCGGAGCCGCCCAGACGCGGACGCTCCTCCAGCAGGTTAGAGATACGGCGAATCTTGCCCTCGACGGCCTTGCGACGGGCCTCGGTGGGATGCGCGGTAAAGACGGGATGGAACTCAAGCTTGCCGAGCAGCTCGTTGGCGCCCTCGACACCCATCTCATCCACCAGCTGGTGATAGGCGACGGTGAGTTCGTTGGCGGGATCGACCTCGGTATCGGTCGATGCGCCGGCCTCACGCTCGCGCAGCTGCTTCACACGGTAGTTCTCCTCCGACAGGTTTGCCAGATGGAAGAAGCTCGTAAAGGCGCGGACGATAACCTGCTGCTTATCGAGCGGCAGGCTGTCGATCAAATCGACGACCTCGCGAAACGCCACAGCAGTGGGCTCGTCGGCGGTGGGCACGCCCTGCTCGTCGACGGCCTCGTCGGCGGCACGGCTACCGGGGTTGCCGGCATTGGCCACGATCTCGGCCGACAGAATCTTGTCGAACAGGTCCGCGATCTCGGGATCATACTCGCTAAGCACACGGCGCTCCAGGCGCAGGAACAGCGCAAGGTTGTCGCGCAGCTCCTCGGGAATCTCAATCTCGGCGAGACGCTCCCTGGACTCGGCATTCGAGCCGATTCGGTTAACGAGGCGGTTGACCACGGCAGCGACGCGCGCCGCGGCTTCGGGTACAGACTGGTTGCTTAGGTTCTCAGCCACGTTTCCTCCCATTCCTCCTTCTATGCACGTAACATGCGGTATTCATTATAGGCACTTGAGAAATACTTTCGACACTGATTGCGCTTTACCACACAAAAGTATTTTCTGCATTGCAAGGCTTTTTGCCCCAAATGGTCGTATTTCTCGGTGGGCGGCATATGCAAACGGGGACATTCCGCATAAATGCGAAACACCCCCGTAACAATCGTTCGCCGCGAGCGGGACGAGTTAGCGGACCCGCAGCTCAAAATGATGCCCTACAGGCGCTCTCGAACCGCCTCGACCACGTTGGCCAGATCGACCAGTACCTCGTCATGGCTCTGCATGTCGCGCACCTTGACCTTGCCGGCGGCAAGCTCGTCGCCGCCCAAGACCAAAATGAGCTTGGCGCCCACCTTGTCGGCCTGCTTAAACTGAGCCTTGAGCGAACGACCCTGATAGTCTGCCTCGGTCACGATGCCTGCGGCGCGAAGCTTCTGCGTAATGGCAAAAACGTTCTGACGCAGTTCCTTGCCGGCGTTGGCAACGTAGACACACGGAGCCTCATCGGCACCCAGGTCGCTGCCAAAGGCCTGCAGGGCCAGCAGGGCGCGCTCAAAACCGACGGCGAAGCCGACACCGGCCGTGGGCTTGCCGCCCTCGAGCTCGACCAGGCCGTCGTAGCGGCCGCCGCCACCGATGGAGCCGACGCCGGCGCCAGGGGCCTCGACCTCAAAGACGGTACGGGTGTAGTAGTCCAGGCCGCGCACCAGGGTGGGATCCTCGACATACTCGATGCCGGCGGCATCCAGATAGCGCTTGACCTGCTCGTAATGCTCGCGGCACTCGTCGCACAGGTTGTCGCCCATCAGCGGGGCCTCGGCCATGATCTCGCGGCAATGGTCGTTCTTGCAGTCGAAGGCGCGCAGCGGGTTGAGCTCGGCGCGCTCGCGGCACTCATCGCACATCTCGTCGGCGTGATCGAGAATGAACTGCTTGACCTGCTCGCGATAGGCCGGACGGCACTGGGCATCACCCATCGAGTTAATGAGCAGACGGAGCTTGGAAAGATCGAAGCCCAGACGCTTGTAGAACTCCATGAGCATAATGATGCACTCGGCGTCCGCAGCCGGATCGGGAGCACCGAGCCACTCGATGCCCACCTGATGGAACTGACGCAGGCGGCCCTTCTGGGGGCGCTCGCCGCGGAACATGGCCTCGGCATAGTAGGCCTTAAACGGCGTGGAGCCCTGGGGCACCAGGTTGTTCTCCACGACGGCGCGCACCACGCCGGCAGTGCCCTCGGGACGAAGCGCCAAGCGCTGTTTGGGCTTGAGCTTGGCATCGGTGCCCTCGGTAAAGACACGCTCCAGGTTGGCGCCGCTAAACACGCGGAACATCTCCTTGCGCACGACATCGGTCGACTGGCCGATGCCGTGGACAAACACGTCCACCTGCTCGATCGCGGGCGTCTCGATGGGCTTAAAGCCAAACGGCTCGAACACGCCGGCAGCAATCCGCTGCATCTTTTGCCAGGCGCGCATCTCGGCGCCGATAAGGTCGCGGGTTCCCTCCGCCTTCTGTGCCTGCATGGGCAAACACCTTTCTTTTAGTATCGCGTCATAGGTAGTGGTCATTATACGGCACAAAAACAAAACGCGGCGACGCGTCTGACCGAACGAGGGTATGGGGGCTCGTTCGGCCAGACGTGCCGCCGCTGCAGCCGATCCGCTTTCCTCCGCCCCCCTTCGAATCACACGATCTGTTGGGGACAGAGGAAAACGGATCATTTTGTATGCCCGTGGCCGCCTTGGAAACCGAATGATGGTACGAGCATCCATTCGGCTTCCAAGGCGGCCACGGACAGAACACGGGGCGAACAGAAAAGAGCGACGGACGTCTACTCCCCCGCCACGCTCGCACGCAGCTTAGCGGCGATGGGCTCGGATGCCAGCAGGAATACGAGCATGACCACAGAACACACCAGGCACACGATCCAGGTGCTCGCAAAGGAGCCCGTGGCATCGAACAGCACGCCCGAGACAATGGCACCCACGGTGCCGCCGACCATCTCGAGCGAGGTAATGGTGCCCGTGACCTTGCCCAGATCGGCCATGCCAAACTGCTTGGACGCGGCGATAGTGGGCGTGATGGTGCCCATGCACGTTCCGACACCAAAGCTCACGGCAGCCACGATGGGACCAAGATCGGTCGCGGGGAAGCACAGGGCGACGCAGGCGATAATGCACGCAACGGATCCCAACACGTTGCCAAAACGTAGGCCAAAGCGATCGTAAATGACGCCGAGCGAAATCTTGGCGATAACGACGGTGACCATATAGGCCGAAAGCACAGTGCCCGCCCACACGGGGTCGTGACCGCCCGTGACGATCTTGGCGCCGTTGACGGTAACGCTCGTCATGTTGGTGACCTGGTTGGGCAAGATGGCACCGTTAACGAGGCCCATAAAGAGAAAGGCGACGACAAGCAGCCAAAACGCCGGGCTCTTCTTGATGCGAGACCAACCGACGTTAACCTCGGGAGCCGTGTGCTCGTCCTTGTCGCCAGCTGTCGAGACGGACGGATCGCCCGGGTTCTCGCCGAGCGGCTTAAGGCCTATCTCAGAAGGCTTGGTGCGGAAGGAATAGGCCGTGATGGGCAGCGCCGCCACCATGCAGATAGCCGCGAGCACCAGGAAGGCGGAACGCCAGCCAACGCTCACGATAAGCGAGCTCACGGTGGGAGACAGAACAGCGCCTCCAAAGCCCGAGCCCGAAAGTGCTATGGAGATCGCAAGACCTCGCTTGGCCGTAAACCAGTTGGCGGTCACAAGGCTAATGAGCAGGCGGGTCGAGGCGACGGCAAAGCAGCCCGAGACGGCAAAGAGCACGTAGACCTGCCACAGCTCACCGACAAAGCTCATCCCGGCAAGAACGGCAGAGGTGGCGATAACGGTAAGGGAACCCAAGATGCGACCGCTCACTTTGTCGGCAACATGGCCAATGACAAGCGAGCCGACAACGCTCACCACGGTTGAGATGGCGTTGGAGATGTTGTACTGAGCAAGGGAAATGCCCAAGTCGCTCACGATAAGCGGCTGAAACAGGCTCATGCAGTTAACGAAAATCGTGTAACACGTGGCCATGATGACAAAGCCGGAGGCCACGACGAGCCAACCGGGGAAGAATTTATGCTGCTGGGACATGGATTACTCCTTGTGGTCGGCGATATAGCCCAGGGCGACCGCCGCATAAGCCGCGGCGCCGAGCGGCAACTCGGCATCGCTAAAGCGTGCCTTGGGATGGTGCTGGGCAAAGTGCTCGTCCGTATCGGTCACAGCCGCACCGAACGTAAAGTACGCGCTCGGTATCTCGCTCGAGATAAGCGCAAAGTCCTCGCTCGCCATGGCATGGAACAGAGGCAGGAAGGCGGCCTTGGGCAACGTCGCACCCACATAGCCAAGCGAAGCCTGGGTCATATCGTCATCGAGCACGAGCGGGGGAACATCCGAGAGCGTCTCGATAGTCGCCGGCGTACGATAAGTCATGGCAACGCCTTTGACCACCTCCGCGATGCGGGTCTTGAGGTGCTCCATGAGCTCAACGTCAAAGCCGCGCAATGTTCCCTCGAGCACGCAGGTGTCGGGAATCACATTGGCCGCTTGGCCACCGGCAAACTTACCCACGGTGAGCGCGACCTCCTTGGCCGCCGGCACCTCGCGAGCGATAAGCTCCTGGAGCGCCAGGTGCACATGCACGCCTGCCGTGATGGGGTCGATGCAGATCTCGGGACTCGAACCGTGGCCGCCCTTGCCCTGCAGCGTGATGCGGAAACCGTACACACCCGAAAGCGCCGGGCTGCCGTAGAGCACCAGACCAAGCGGCGACTGGCTGTTAACATGCATGGCAAAAGCCGCCTGAGGACGCGGGTTCTCGAGCAAGCCGTCGGCGATGGCAGCACGTGCCCCCTCAAAGGTCTCCTCGCCCGGCTGGAACAACAGCTTGACGGTGGCATTGGCGTCGACAAGCGCGGCCTCGCGAGCCTTGAGCAGGCGCGCCGCACCAAGCAGCGCCGTCGCGTGCATATCGTGACCGCAAGCATGCATGCAGCCATTGGTAGATGCAAAGGGCTCGCCGGATTCCTCGACAACGGGCAGGGCATCCATGTCGCCGCGCAGCATAACGACCGTACCGGCCTGTTCGTCCGTGCAGACGCCATTGCCCTGGGCCGCGGCGGCACCGGCACCGACAAGGCCCACAACGCAGGAACCATCGACGAGCGTGGAAAATGGGATGTCCATCTCGTTCAGGCGCGCTTGGATATACGCAGAGGTCTGTGGGAGGTCGTTACCGAGTTCGGGCATCCGATGCAGATCGTGACGCCATGCGGCAAGCTCATCGGCAAAAGCCTGAGCCTCTTTGACCAGACCGTCGCCAATGGCGGCTTGCGCCGCCGCTGAGGTCTGAAGCGCTGGTTGTGGTTGGAAATCGGACAGAGCTGGTGCCATAGATGCCCTCCAGTAAGGTTTTAGCAGCAAGCACTTTCATACTCTAAAGTGCAAGGCATAACTTTAAAGGCGACGCATAAAAAACGCCGCCCCAGAGGGACGGCGCAACAGATTGTTTACAAACGCGCTCGCGGCTTTTTACGCAAAAAGTCAAAGTGTGTCTCGCTCAAGATAATCGACAGGAAGATGAGCGCAAAGCCGGCAAGCAAACGCGAGGTGAGCACCTCCCCCATCAGCAGCACCGAGAACAGCACGCCCGATGGCGACTCCATCGAAAGCAGTAGTGAGCCCGTCGAGGCCGGGACATGCGCCAAGCCCACGTTTTGGATGAGCAAACCCACGCATGTGCAGCCTACCGAGAGAAATGCCATCACGCCAATAAAGCTCGGCGTCCACACGGATAAAGGCGCCTGGGTCTCGAACGGCAGCGAAGAGATCAGGCACAGCACACCGTTGCCCGCAAACATCCAAAACGTGATGACGTTGATGTCCATCTTGCGACCGTACTTAGCGGCCACCGCCATCTGGATGGCAAAGAAGACCGCGCCGCCCAGCGTAATAACATCGCCGGCATTGAACTCGACGCTATCAAGCGCCACCAAGCCAATGCCCGCCAGGCACAGCAACGCGGCGCCCAAGTTGTAACGGGTAAGTTTTTCGCCGCTTAGGACATAGCTCGCAAACGGAACCAAGATGCAGTACGTGCCCGTCAAAAACGCGCTTTTGCCTGCCGTGGTCTGCGCCAGGCCAATCGTCTGCAAACCGTAGGCACCCCACATGAGCGCGCCCATGCCAAGTCCAACAATCAGATTTCGAGCGTTGAAATGGGCAACAATGCGCTTGTGGAAGACGGCAAGCATGACCAGCGACGCCGGAAGAAAGCGAATGTAGAGCAGCTCGAACACCGGAATGGTATCGAGCGCGTCCTTCATGGTGGTAAAGGAATAGCCCCAGATGACCGCTATCGAAAGCAGCAAGACCTTCCAGAACAGCGGCGAGCGCGCACCGGCACCGCGAGAGGCACCGCCGGCACCCAGGTCTTCGCGGGCTACAGGGCTATCGGGCATATTTTCGATTTCAATAACGGCATGATGGGCCATAGGGCATCCTCGCGCTCGGTCTGGGCGTGGTGTCCGCACGCGCGCGACCGCATGCCGCCTCATGGTCAAATAAAAACGAGACGCGCCGGACCCCCGGCACGCCCCGCAACTGTAGCAACAATCAAGCAGCCCACGCAATTCAGCCCACTAAAGCGTTTTGTTCCGCCGTTCTACCGAACGGCGGACCGGCCGACGCTGCGCGAGCCGCATTCACGCCAATCTGACGTTCAATTTCAAGGGCGCGACCAGAAGGTCAGCGCCCTTTCATTTCACGTCACCTTGGCGCAAATGCGGCTCGCTCGCTGGCATTAGTGCTACATCAGCGTTAACGTTGCCGCACTAAATTAGCTTTGTCGACTCCAGCTTTTCGATAATCCAGTCGTTGGCTTTGATGACCGGACGACGGAAGACCACACCCAGGGCCAGCGACGGAATCAGATAGCTCGCCAGAATACCCAGCTCAACCCAGTACTCCATATGGTAGGCGCCAGCCATGGCGGCATGCATGGCATTGATGCCATGGGTAAACGGCAGGAACGGGTAGATCGCCTGGAACACAGGACCGGTCATCTCGATGGGGAACGTACCGCCCGAACCGCCGACCTGCATGACCAACAGCACGACGGCGAGGGCCTTACCGATATCTCCAAACGATACCGTAAGCGTGTAGACGATATTGGAGAACACGAGGCTCGCGACCCAGCCGGCAAGCACAAACTGCAGGGGGTTGTCGCACTGAATGCCAAAGAACAGAATATCGCCCGCGCACACGAGCGTTGCCTGCAGCAAGGCCAGACCGCCAAAGAACAGATAACGGCCCAGGTAGATCTCGTGCAGGCGCACGGGGATGAGCTCGTTGATAAGCTCATCGTCAACCGAGACCTTCATCATGGCTGCCAGCACAATCGAACCCACCCACAGCGACAGAATCGTATAGAACGGCGCCATGGCCGAACCGTAGTTGCGAATCGGGTAGACCGGCTTGCGGTCGAGCGCGACGGGACCGGAAAGCGACGCGGCGAGGCCCTCGGGGTCGTTGCCGATCATCGTCTTGATCGTGGCTAGATCATCAGACATAAGGGCACCGTCGAGCTCGTCCTTAAACGCGCCGATCTTGTCCGACGCCTCGCCCAGCTGATCGGAAGCCATGTTGACCAGCTTTGCAGCCTTGGAGAGGCCCTTTGACAGCGAACCGGATGCGTCGGTCAGGCCGTCTACGGCGCTGTCCAGATCGCCCGAGATGCCATCGAGCGAATCCAAAACGCCTGAAATAGTCTTCTTGAGTTCTTTGGCCTTGACCGAAAACGTAGAGTCATAGTCAATCTTGGCGCCCGAGATGCCAGCCTTGGCATCCGCTATTGCCTGGTCGACCGCATCACGCGACTTGTTAACCTCTACCATACTGTTCGTGAGCGACGTCGCGATATTCGACAGCTCATTGGCATTGTTGCGGTACTCCTTCTCGGTTTTGTCAAGCTCAGCAGCCGCGTCCTCAAGCCCTGCCTTGAGCTTATCGTTACTCACCTGGTCAGCAAGACTGCGGAGCTCATTCGCCGTGTCAGCAATCTTGTCGGCACGATTTTTGAGTGACGTTGCGCCACCGTTGAGCTGAGACACCGTAAGATTGACATGCTGGTTTGCAGCGTAGAATGCCTCTGCGAGCTTGGTAGAAACGTTATCGAACGAACCCGCGCTCCCATCAATAGCGGCATCGATCGCATCGCTGGCGGACTTGAGCGCTTGCTCGGAATCGGCAATACCGCTCTCGGCATGCTGCATGAGCTGCTTCACCGACTCCTCGGTCGATCCGGACTGCTTGAGCATACCGCTCGCCGACGTCAGCGAATCGGACGTGGAGCTCAAAATGCCCGCAAGCGACGTTGCGCTGGCCTGAACGCCCTGCAGGTCCTGGACCGAATCGCCCAGCGTCGAGGACAGGTTGGCGATAAAGTTGCTCACCTGGTCGGTGCTCATGTAATCGAGCAGGCTGGACACCGTCTTAAGGCCGATGGTCGTGATGGTCTTGGTAAAGGTCTCATTGACTTGGCTCTGGACGGCGCTCGAGCCCTTCTCGGTCACAATCTGGGCAATGGCGTTGGCCTTCTGGTTCTCGTAAAACTCGATATCGGCGCGCTTCACCTCAGTCGAGAAAAGCGTCATCATGTCGGCGCTAAACGTTTTAGGGATAACGACGGCAGCGTAGTACGCGCCCGACTTAACGCCCTCGATCGCCTTATCGCGGTCGTTGAGGACAACCCAGTCGAAGTTCTCGTTGCCGCGCAGGGTGGCGGTTACGTTTTCGCCCACGTTAACCTCGACGGGAATCAGATCGCTCTCGTAGCCCTCGTCGGTGTTGACCACGGCAATCTTAAGATTGCCGGTGTTGCCGTACGGATCCCAGCTGCCGGCGATGTTAAACCACGCATACAGGCACGGCACGATAATGAGACCCATCACGACAATCAAGCCGATCACGGAGCGAGACACGTTTTGGACATCGCGCTTAAACAGATGCAGGATGTTCTTCATTTATGCCTCACCTCCTTTAGAGTGCTTGCCGAGCGGGGTGGTGTCCCCGTCGTTTCCGTTTACGTTGTCAACGCCGTCGGCATCTTGAGCCTTACGATGCGCACCGATATGCGGCAGACGGCTCGTGGGCTGTTCGCTGTCCTTGGTGCCCCGCTCGCTGGCGTTGAGACCAAACATGCGACGGGCGGCGGGGATGGCAGCCGTGTGCTCGCGCATCTCGCGGCGCAGGTCCTCGTCCGAAAGCGCCGAGATACGCATCTGGGTATTGAGGCTCGCGCGGATGTACTCGATGTTGATGAGCCAGCCACAGATGGCGATAACCGAAATGATCCAGATAACGAGCAGGATGATCTTGCCGTTATTGTCGATATCGAGCACCGTCGAAAGCACAAAGAGCAGGACCTGCACGCCTACCACGGCGGCAAAACCGCCCTTGATGTAGTACGGGTAGCGATGTTCAAAGGCGACCGCATGATCGAGCAGTTCGCGACGGTACGAATCAGAATCGAGCATGACACGCATGGCCGTGCGCAGCGAGTAGCGCTGGCGCGGCAGGTCGTTGGACTCGCAAATCATGAGGCCCGTCGTGGAAAGCTGTTTATCAAAGAGCAGGTTAAGGTTGAGCAGCAACGGGCGCAGCTGCAGACCGATAAAGAGCGCCACGATCAAGAACACGCCCAGGATGCACAGGTTGAACAGGTAGTTGAACGCATACATGCCGCCGACGGTCTCGCGCAGCAGGTTGATGCCATAGGTGAAGGGCAGCAGTGGATGCAGCCACTGGAAGAAGCCGGGCATCATCTCGATGGGATACATGCCCGACGAGCCGGGGATCTGCACAATGACGAGAATGACGCCAATGGCTTTACCGATATGCTTAAAGGTGGTGGACAGCGCATAGATGATGTTGACGTAAGTGAACGAGATAGCGATGCCGCCCAGCACAAAGAGCAGCGGATTGACGCACTGAACGCCAATGACCAGATCGCCCACCGTAACGATGATGGCCTGGAGCGCGCCCAGGATCACCAGGAGCAGCCAGCGACCAAAGTAGCCCTGACGCGCGGTAAAGCTGCCGATGCCTTCACGGTCAACCTCGAGCTTGTAGATGGCGATGAGCACATAGCCGCCCACCCACAGTGCCAGATTGGTGTAGAAGGGCGCGATGCCCGAGCCAAAGCTCTTGACCGGGAAAATTGACTTGGAAGTCAGCTCTACGGGAGATGCCATAAAGTCTGCCACGTCATTGACGTCGACACCCATCAGATCAGCCAGCTCGCCCATGGACTCGGAGGTCTGCAGCGCCGCAATGTCGTTGGCGGCGGTTGCGAGCTTGTCCTGGACCTTGGCAAGCGAGGCATCGGTCTGGGACAGCGTGGTCTTGGCCTGACCGAGCGTAGCGTTGAGTTGCGAAAGTGTACCGCGCGCGCTTGCAATAGTAGGCGTGAGGCCAGACACGATTCCCGTCAGATCACCCGAGACGGCGGCAAATGAATCAAGCGCGCTCGAGGCCTTCGGCAGCGCGTTCTGCCCCAGATCCGTCTGAGCCTGATTCATGTTGGTCGTACCGGTTTTGATCGCTTTATCGATAGCATCGCTGGCGAACGAAACCGCCGTAGCGTCATCGTCAATATATTCTAACTGATCGGAGAGATTATTCTTGACGGCCGAAAGGCTCTCATTTTGCCCTCGAAGCATATCAACCGCAGACGCGATCAGCTTATTAACTTCTTCCGAGCCCGTCGGCGCACTGTCAGCCAGCCCCTGCAGATGGTCGATAAGAATATTGTTATGGTCGATCGTCGCCTGAAGCGATTTGAGCGAGTTATCGATTCGAGTGGTTGTGGACTTCAAGGCACCCGTCATCTTTCCGACTGCGGTGTACGCGGAAGCCGACGTCTTGCTCAACGCGGCGCTGCCATCCGAGAGCGCCTTGGAAAGCGAGGTGATGGACTTGCCAGCCGTGGTGCGAGCTTCGCCCAGCAGATCATTACCCTGAGCGATTGCCTGCGTTAGCGAAGGCGCCTGTCCCTGCAGGCCCGCCAACGCAGCATCGGCCGAAGCAATCGAGCTGCTTGTCTTGTCGATGGCGGTGTTCATGTCGCCAATGGAATCGCGTACTTCGCCCAAGGTATCGGATGCTTCGGACACCGAACTTGCCAGCGAATCCTGGGTCTGGGTTGCCTTGTCCTTTAAATCGACTCCGGCATCCTTGGCGATACCGGCAACAGTCTCGCCCGCCGTGGAGACAAATTCCGAGTTGATCTGCTCCTCGATGGTGCTTGCACCGGTATCGGTGACCTTGGGCGCAATGGCGCTCTTCTTCTCATTGACGTAGTACGTAAGCTTGGGCTGATGGTAGTTGCCGTCGAGCATCGAAACCAAGTTATCCGAGAAGTTCTTGGGGATTACGATGGCCGCATAGTACTCACCGCTCTCAACGCCCTCTTTGGCATCGGCCGCCGAATCGACGAAGGTCCAGCCCAGCCGATCGTTCTCCTTGAGCTGATCGACGACCTTATCGCCCGCGTTGAGCTCGCCCACCAAGTCGTTTTGGGTGCCCTGATCGTTGTTGGCGATGGCAATCTTGATACCCTGGGTGTTTCCGTACGGATCCCAGTTGGCCACGATGTTGTACCAGGCATACAGCGAGGGAATAACGCACACGCCGATGGTAACCACCAAGGCGACGGGGTTCACGATCAATCGCTTGATGTCGCGTTTAAAGATTGCAAAGGAAACCTTTGCATCGGATAGTTTGCTGCCGAGACTCACGCTTGGACCATCCATCCTGTCGTTGAATCGAATCGTACTATCGACAACCATTGTACGAAGGCGCTTTAGCGTCTCAGGGCACAATGGTATTGAGTTTTGCGGGTAGCAATATACTACGAAGATGAGTTAACGTACAGTTGTACAGTATCTTAAATTCCCGCAGCTCCCAAAACCACAACCCGCACAAAATAGCAATCCAACTAGTCATTGGGGACGTTCTTTAGTCATTAGGAACGTTCTTAAACGACCAGTCAAACAAGAACGTCCCCAACGACTAGTTTGGACCACGGTAACGTCGATGTTTTGTCAATGCCAGCGAGCGGGCACCAGAGCGAACAAATTGGCATGAAAAGAGGACGGCATAGACCTTCTGGTCATGCCGTCCTCTTTGAATGACAAGTTGTCGCTCTGGTGCCCGCGCAGCGTCGACCGGTCCGCCGTTCGTTAGAACGGCGGAACCAATTACATAAGCTCGCAGACAGCCGCCGCGAAGGCAACGGGGTCCTCGGGCAAAATACCCTCGACGAGCAGGGCCTGGTCATAGAGCAGGCCGGAGTACTGCTTGATCTTGTCGGCGTCGCCCGCCTTCTGAGCAGCGACGAGCTTGGCAAAGACCGGGTGCTTGGCGTTGAGCTCGAGCACACGCTGGCTCTTGGGCATACCGTCGGGCGCACCCTCGGGACCCTTCTGAAGCACCTTCTCCATCTCGAGCGAAAGCGGACCCTCGGTGGTGATGCACGCGGGAGCATCGGTCAGGCGCGCAGAGACAGCGACCTTCTCGACCTTGTCACCGAGTGCCTCCTTCATGGCGCTAAAGAGGTCCTCGTTCTCCTTAGTGGCGTCCTCGGCCTCCTTCTTCTCGTCCTCGGTCGCCAGGTCAAGATCGCCGGTAGCGACATTCTTGAGCTCCAGGTGACGATCCTCGACCTCGGGCTCGGCACCGTCGGCAACAGCCTTCTCGGCAGCCTCGCGGGCAGCATCGTCCTCGTAGATCTTGGGCATATCGACGGCAACGTACTCACGCATAGCCTGGAACGTGAACTCATCTACATCCTGCGTCAGCAGCAGCACGTCATAGCCGCGGTCGAGCACACCCTTTACCACGGGCATCTTGGCCAAGCGCTCACGCGAGTCGCCGGCGGCGTAGTAGATGGCCTTCTGATCTTCGGGCATGCCCTTGGCATACTCGGCCAGGGTAATCATCTTCTGCTCCTTGGCAGACCAGAACAGCAGCAAGTCGGCGAGCTCATCGGCCTTCATGCCATAGCTCGAATAGATGCCGTACTTAAGGCCACGGCCAAAGTTCTCAAAGAACTTCTCGTAGGCCTCGCGGTCGTTGTCACGCATATCCTCAAGGTCGGCGGTAATCTTCTTTTCCACACGCTTGGCGATGGCCTTGAGCTGACGGTTCTGCTGCAGCGTCTCGCGCGAGATGTTGAGCGACACGTCGGCGGAATCCACGACGCCGCGGACAAAGTTATAGTAGTCGGGAAGCAGGTCGTCGCACTTCTCCATGATCAGGACGTTGGAGCTGTAGAGCGCCAAGCCCTTCTCGTAGTCCTTGCTGTACAAATCGAACGGCGCGCGGCCCGGCACAAACAGCAGGGCGTCGTACTCGAGCGTACCCTCGGCGTGGAAGCTGATGGTGCGCGCAGGATCGTCAAAGTCGTGGAACGTAGACTTGTAGAACTCGTCATAGTCCTTCTGCTCAACATCGGAGCTGCGCTTCTTCCAGATCGGCGTCATGGAGTTAACGGTCTCGAGCTCCTGGTAGTCCTCGTACTCGGGCTTGTAATCCTCCGGCGCGTCCTCGGGCTTGGGTTTCTGGCGGCTCTTGGAGACCATCATTTGGATCGGGTAGCGCACATAGTTGCTGTACTGCTGAATCAGGCTCTTGAGGCCCCACTCGGTCAGGAAGCGATCGTAGGTCTCGGCCTCGCCATCGGCGTCGAGCTTCTCGTTCTCGCGCAGCGTCAGGATGACATCGGTGCCGTGCTCGGCGCGCTCGCCGTCCTCGATGGTATAGCCCTCAAGACCGTCGGATTCCCACACATGGGCGACATCCTCGCCATAAGCGCGGCTGACCACCTTCACGTGGCTGGCGACCATAAAGGCCGAGTAGAAGCCCACGCCAAACTGACCGATGATGTCGACATCCGAACCCTGCTGCTCGGCGTTCTCGGTCTTAAACTCCTCGGAGCCGGAATGGGCGATGGTGCCCAGGTTGCGCTCGAGCTCCTCGGCGGTCATGCCAATGCCGTTATCCGAGATGGTAATGGTGCGGGCGTCTTTATCAAAGGAGACGCGAATAGCCAGGTCGCCCTGGTCGAGCTTGACGCTCGGATCCTGCAGACTCTTAAAGTTGAGCTTGTCGACGGCGTCGCTCGCGTTAGAGATAAGCTCGCGCAGGAAGATTTCCTTGTTGGTGTAGATGGAGTTGATCATGAGGTCGAGCAACTTTTTGCTCTCGGTCTTAAATTGACGCATGTGCAGTCCTTTCGCGCTACCCCCGTCCGCAAAAACAGCCCGGTTACCCGAGCCGTATCGCAGACCTGCTATGTTCAGACTTAGATTTTATAACCCATTAGCGCGCATATATACATGCGGAATCGAAAAACTGTATGTCCGAGCACTCCGATGCGCCAATTGCCAAGGAGTGTCCCCAACTGCCGACAGGAAAGAAACGTCCCTATCTGCCATCTACGCGCTTGGCCATCCAGGCATGGGGCTGGCCCTCGTCTTCGTAGTCAACCGGGGCAATTTGTGTGTAGCCAGCCTTTTCATAGAGCGGCAACACGTATTCCTGCGCGTGAAGCTTAATAAGTTTAGCGCCGGCATCGCGTGCGCATGTATCGCTGGCCTCGACGATCGCGCTTGCCAACCCGCGACGACGCATAGCCGGCAGCACGGCGACGCGCCCCATAATGTAGGTCTCCCCTGCGGCGACGCCTTCGTCCAAGTCGCACGCCGGTGGCACCGGAGCCTCCGCATCTGCCGCGCGCTCCAGCTCCTCGGGAAACACGCGCGAGCAGCCGGTGAGTTGGCCATCCACATACAGCGTCACATGGATGCAGCCCGGGTCCTCGTCAATCTGGTCAAACTCGTTTTCATAGCCTTGTTCGTCCATAAAAACGGCGCGGCGCACCAGCGCCGCGTCCTCAAAGCAACCTGTCTTAAGTTGGATATCCAAAGCGGCCCCTTCATTCAGTAAGAACGTTAGGGACAGATTTTAGCGAAAATGAGCCCCGCGCACGCCAAACTTCGCACGCGCTTTTGCCAGGCAATCGTAGTGGCCCACGTTATGGGCGTCACTCGCGATAAAGCTGTACAGATTTTGATCGAACAGGCGCTGCGCCGGCTTTTTCTCGCGACCAAAGCGCCCACCCGCAATAAAGTCGGCAGAAGCCTGCAGCTTACAGCCCATGTCGACCAGACGCTCGGCCACACTCACATCCTTTTGAACAGCGCGATACCGCTCGGGATGAGCGATGATCACCTGGTAGCCGCGGCATTGCAAATCGTAAATCGTACTCTCGTACTCTCTAAACGCATAGGAATCAGCATGCGTCGAAAGCTCGAGCAGGAACTCGTTGGTTCCATCGAAATGCAGGTACTCCGCAGCGTCGATGCCCAGCTCGACGAGCTTTCGGTGGTTGACCTCAAAGCCCATCTGAAGCGGAAAACCATCTGCGTTATCCCGCAATAGCTCAAAGGCATCCCACATCTTGTCGTAGTCAAAATAGGGATCTCGGCAATGCGGGGTGCAGACAATTCTGGTTACGCCAGCCTGCTTGGCAGCTGCAAGCATCGCCAAGCTCTCATCAAGATCGGCAGCGCCGTCGTCTACACCCGGCAAGATATGACAATGAATGTCGCGCATAGGTCGGCCTTAATCAACTAAACGTTTGCCCGGTTGGTAAAGATGCCCATTTTAGAAGCACCCTGAGCAGCGGAACCGTTCTTTACTTTCTTACCTTCCTTGGTGTAGTAAGAATAGTAATACTCGCTGGTCTCGGTCTCGCAGTAATTCATAACGGTACCGATGAGCTTGACCTTCTCGGACTTCTTAAGCTGAGCGATGGCGTTGAGCGCCTCCTCGCGCTTGGTGAAATCCTCACGCACGACAAAAAGCGCACCGTCGGTCAGACTTGCGATCTCGGCAGCATCGATGAAGGTGCCGACCGGGGGAGCATCAAAGATGACGTACTGGAACTTGGCGGACAGTGCCTTTACCAGCTTGGCAAAGCGGTGAGAGACGATGATGTCAGCAGGATTGGGAATATGAGGCTCGGCATCGAGGAAATAGAAGTTCTTCTGACCCGTCTCGACAATCGCCTGGTCAATAGAAACCTGCTCGGAAAGGACTGCATAGAGTCCGCCGCGGGAGCGGACGCCGAGCATATCGGCAAGGGACCTGCGACGCATATCAGCCTCGACCAGCAGGACGCTCTTGCCGCTGGTGGCGATAGCCTGGGCAAGGTTGATGGAAACCGTAGACTTACCCTCGTTGGGAATCGAGGACGTGACGGTAATGGTGCGAATGGGGTCATCCACGCTCGCAAAGCGGATGTTGGCCAGAAGGGTCTTGGCGGCATTCTGTACAACGAGCTTATCGGTGTTCTTTGCCTTAGCCATGCCTATTTACCACCTTTCATAGCCGGAATTCGGCCAACAACGGGAATGCCCAGGAGCTCTTCTGCCTCTTCTGCACCGCGGATGCGGGTATTGAGCATGTCTGCCAAAACGACATAGGCAACTGCGATAAAGATGCCCGCGAGGAACGCGACAGCAACGTACAGCATACGCTTGGGACCGCTGGGGGCTTCGGGGGTCTTAGCCTCGTCGATAACGTTGATGCTCTGGGCAGCGCCGACGTTCTGAGCGACCGTACTCACCGAGCTAGCTATGGCCTTTGCGACCTCAGCCGTCTCCTTGGCATCGGTGCCGGTAACCGAAAGCGTAATGACACGCGTGGTGGTCTCGGAGGAAACAGACACCTTGTAGTCATCCAGATCGGTGAGGCCCAGTTCCTTGGCGGCGCCGCTCTTAACGCTATCGCTATCCAGCAGCGTGGCGATATCGTTGGAAAGCATCTGGCTCGCCGAGAGATCGTTGTAGCTCATCTGACCGCTATCGTCGGTCTTGGCGAGAATGTACATGCTCGTCGTCGCGGTATAGGTGTTGTCCATCGCAACGAAGGACACGATGCCCATGGCGATCGCGCAGACCACCGGAAGGGTGATGACCAGCTTGAGGTGCTTTTTGAGCAGCTGGAACAGTTCGAGAAGGGTCATGCAGCTTGCCTTTCATTTCCCCAGTTCGGATTGACAAAACTGTCCGTATGTTATCGCATCTTTTTACCGAGACCAAACTCTATACATAAGAAACAGGCTCTCCTGTAAAAATGTCGGAAGCAATCGTAAAATTGCACAACAACGCCGCACCCGAAAGTCAAATGCGGCGTCTGCATCAATATCTATGTTGTATCGCTATGCGAATGGCTCGTCCTGCTGTATGGGAAACGTCACCGTAATGGTGGTTCCCACGCCCAACTCGCTCGACAGATCGAGCGTGGCGTGATGATACAGGGCCGCATGCTTGACAATGGCAAGCCCCAGGCCGGTTCCGCCGCGTGCCTTGGACCTACTCTTGTCCACGCGATAGAACCGCTCAAATACCTTGCCCTGTTCTTCAGGCGCGATACCGATTCCCGTGTCAGCGACCGCGAGGAACGGATGGCCTTCGTCGTTGGTGCCGCACTGCAGCGTAACCGTACCGCCGGGTCGATTGTAGCGGATGGCGTTGCTTGCCAGATTATAGATGAGCTCGTCGATCAAGCGCGACACGCCCTCGATGACCACAGGCTTGGTCTCATGACTTATCGTCACATTCGACTGCCGGGCAACTTGCTCAAGACGCTGTTCCACCGTCAACATGGCGCGAGAGAGCTCGATGGGTTCTGTGGACCCAATGGGCACCGCCTCGCCCTCGGATGCTCGCTCCGCCTCGTCCAAGTTGGAAAGCGTAAGAATGTCGTTGACGAGCGCCGCCAGGCGGCCCGCCTCGCGATAGATGCGGCCACCAAAGTTGCGCAAGTCGTCCTCGCCCTCAACCATGCCGTTTGCAATAAGCTCGGCATAGCCCGAAATCGCGGTAAGCGGGGTCTTGAGCTCATGGGTGATATTGGCCGTGAACTCGCGGCGCATTCGGTCGTTGTCCGCTAGCACCGCCATTTGGCGCTTGAGTTCCTGGCGCTGCGACTCGATACGCTCAAGCATGGGGACCATCTCGGCATAGGCGTGCTCATAGCTACGGCGTGGGTGGTCCAAATCCACCTCTTGCAACGGCGCGATGATTGCACGGGACTCGCGGCGCGCCATAAAAAACGAGAGTACTGCACCCGCTGCTGCGATAAGCAGCATCGGCGCCACCATCGACAGCAAAATCGCCGCAACGCCAGGCTGGGCTTGCGCCAAGCGGACAACCTGGCCGTTATCAAGGGCGACGGCGCGATACAGCATAATCTCGTCGAGCGTAGAGCTTGCGCGCTCCGCGGAACCCAAACCACTCTCAAAGGCCTCGATGACCTCGGGGCGATCGCCATGGTTGGGCAGTGAGGAAGGCGACGCCTCGTTGTCGTAGGCAACCGATCCATCCTTGTTAATCAGCGTAATGCGCAAGTCCTCGCGATCGAGGCTACGCAAGAACGGGATGGGCTCCTGCTGTTCGTCGAGGGCGGCAGCAATGAGCTCGGTTTCCTGCGCCAGATTGGCACTCGTGGCATCCGCCAAGGTGTTTTGCACAAAGAACGCACCCAGCACCGTAAACGCCACGATAACCGCCATGGCGCAAACAAAGATCGTCACAAAAACGCGGTGCGACAGCGTATGTTTTCCCTGGGGGGCGAAGACCACGGGTTACTCCTCCGATGCGGTGGCCGCGGTGTCGTCACCTTCGGCACCGTCACCGGCAGAAGGCTCGGCCAAGCGGTAGCCCACGCCGCGCACGGTCTCGATGGCGCTGGCATGCTCGCCCAGTTTTTGGCGAAGCGTCTGCACGTGCACGTCAACGGTGCGCGAACCGCCGTCGAAATCCCAACCCCACACGCTCTGCAGCAACGACTCGCGGGTAAAGACCACGCCGGGCTTGCGCATGAGGTACTCGAGCAGGTCGAACTCGCGCAGGGTGAGCTTAAGCGGCTCGCCGGCAACGGTCACCTCGCGATGGCTGGGCGAAAGCACGATATCGCCCACGCTGAGCACATCGCTCGCCTGCTTGACCATGCCGCCGCGACGCAGCAGTGCGCGGCAGCGGCTCGCAAGCTCCATGAGCGAAAACGGCTTAGTCAGATAATCGTCGGCACCGCCATCGAGCGCCATCACCTTGTCGAGCTCGGTATCCTTGGCGGTAAGCATCATGATGGGCACCGTCTCCGTCAGGCGATCGGCACGCAGGCGACGCATAATCGCCAAGCCATCGGTATCGGGCAGCATGATATCGAGCAGCACAGCATCGGGCACCCGTCGCGCCACGGCAGCCTTAAACTCACCGTCGCACGAAAAGCCTTCGGCCTCGATCCCCTGCTTGCGCAGCGCATAGACCGTCAAATCCCTGATGTTGTCATCGTCCTCGACGTAATAGATCATGTTGAACCCCTTTGCGGCCGGCATGACCGCATCTTAATCCTAAAGGTACCTTTACTAGATGGTATCAGCCAAAACGGCCCGTCAAATAATCCGCCGTACGCGGGTCGGTAGGATTTTTGAAAAGCTGAGCGGTGGGCGCGTGCTCCACCAACTCACCTAGCAAGAAAAACGCGACGGAATCGGATATGCGCGCCGCCTGCTGCATATTGTGTGTAACGACCACGAGCGTGCAGGTCTCTTTGAGCTCGCAGGCCAGCTGCTCCACCACGAGCGTCGACACGGGATCGAGCGCCGAGGTCGGCTCGTCCATCAGCAGAATATCGGGCTGCACGGCAAGCGCACGGGCGATGCACAAACGTTGCTGCTGTCCGCCCGAAAGCCTCAGACCAGACTCCTTGAGTTTGTCCTTGACTTCGTCCCACAGGGCAGCGCGGCGCAGGGAATCCTCGACCAGCTCATCCAGCACAGCGCGATCGCGCACACCCATACCGCGGGGGCCATAGGCGACGTTGTCGTAGATGCTCATGGGAAACGGGTTGGGGCGCTGGAACACCATGCCCACGCGCTGACGAAGGCGGCAGATGTCGTAATCGCCCAGGATATCTTGACCATCGAGCGCAATCTTGCCCTCGATGCGGCAGTCCTTGATGCCGTCGTTCATGCGGTTAAAGCAACGCAGCAACGTCGACTTGCCGCAGCCCGAAGGACCGATAAACGAGGTAATCTGCTTGTCGCGGATCTTGATGGACACATCCTTAAGCGCGTGGTGATCTCCATAGAACAGGTCGAGGCCCTCGACATCGATGCGCGTCGGCGAGGCGGCAAGGTCCTCTGCCGTGGGGCGAGTCGCATCCCCAACTTCGCGCTCATGCGCGGCCTCGGCCTGCGCTTCCATTAGCTCCTCGAGCTCCGTGGGCCCCACAGCCGCAGCAGCCGTCATACCGCATACCTCCACATCGATATCAAATCAGCAGTATCGATAGTAAAAATCGCAGCTCATATATGCGTGAGGGTATTGTCAAGTATTTGTAAGGACCTCCTCGATACGCGACGGGCAATCATATCGACCGTGCACACCCAAGCGTCCGCTCAGACACGAAGATAAACCGCACGCGCCAAACCCCAAGCGGCACAGCCGGTAAACGATATACTCTAGAGCCAAAGGAGACCATCCCGTCGAAAGCGAAATCAGTGAAGCATCTTACCCCTCTTGTAAAGCGTTCCGCGCAGCTGACCGTTGGCCTTGCCTGCGCCGTCGCCCTTGTCGCCGGTATTCCGTCCGTCGCCGGCGCCCAAGTGCTCACGACCGATAACATCTGCGGCAAAGCCGCCGATGCACGCGGCATTGCAGCCGAAGACCTGCCCGATATCGATGCCTCCAATGCGTTTGTCATGGGTAAAAACGGCTCCGTCTACTATGCCCGTAGCGCCGACGAGCAAGTCAAAATCGCCTCGATCACCAAGGTCATGACTGCAATCCTCGCGGTCGAGAACTGCAAAATGGACGAGAAAATCACCGTGAGCAACGCGGCGGCAACCGTAGGCAACTCGACCGCGGGACTCCTCGAAGGCGACGAGCTCACCGTCGAGCAAGCGCTGCGCGGCCTGATGATCCCCTCGGGCAACGACGCCGCCATCGCGCTTGCCGAACACGTGGGCAAAAAACTTGACCCCAAGACCAAAGATGCCGTCGCTACGTTTGTAAAAGCCATGAACGAGCAGGCCAAGAAGCTCGGCTGCACGGGAACGCTCTTCGAGAACCCGCACGGGCTGGATTTTGACGAATGGGCCGGCGATATGCATTCAACCGCACACGATGTGGCATTGATGATGCAAGAGGCCATGAAGGACGACACGATTCGCGAAGTCATGGCGAGCAAAGATCCCTGGATCGAAGTGACGGGCGCCGACGGCTCCGATCATTCGCATTCCATGGAAACGCACAATGTTTTATTGGACCAAGACGGCAATATCGGCGGTAAGACCGGCACCACCGACGATGCCGGATACTGCTTTGCAAGCGCCTACAATCGCGATGGCGACGAGATCTATACCGTTGTCTTGAACTCCAGCACCACCGACCAGCGTTTTGCCGATACGGCCACACTTGCTAGTTGGTATTACGACCACAAGGTAACGGTCGAAATCGCCAATACGCAAAAGAAGACCGCCAACGGAAATCCGCTGATGGCACGTGTCAGTCAAACCGACTGGACAGACAAAACGATCGACGCCACGCTTGCCGACCCCACCGCGCAGGCAACGGTGTTCTCACTCGCCGGCGAAGTGACCGAAAAGGTTAGCTACGATGACCTTTCGGGCACGGTGCATGTTGGCGATAAGGTGGGCAGCGTTACGCTTAAGCAGGACGGCACCAAGATTGCCGTCATGGACCTGGTTGCCGACGAGGAAGGAACGGGGCCCAATCCCATCGAGTGGCTGCTCGTGAAGCTCGACCGCCTGGGCCGCCGCATCGACAACCGCCCGCTCACAGCCGAGAGCGAGACCGTAGCCAAGGCTCCTGAGGTGTAGGGCCAAAGCGATATCACATCGAACCAAATGAGGCGTCCAACGGGGCGCCTCATTTTTTGAGGTTTCGAATCCCCAGCTAACGTTCTCCATACCAAAAAGGGCCCCTTACGGAGCCCTTCTTCAAATTCGTACTGGCGGAGAGCTGGGGATGTCCGGGCATGCTACGCATGCCCTCCGGCTTCAAAGCCTGGCGGCTTTTCGCCCACGGGCTACAAACGCTTTCGCGTTTGCTTAACGCCCGTGCCCTCTCGGGTTCGAATCCCCAGCTAACGTTCTCCATACCAAAAAGGGCCCCTTACGGAGCCCTTTTTCAAATTCGTACTGGCGGAGAGCTGGGGATTCGAACCCCAGATGCCCTTTTGGGGCATACTCGCTTAGCAGGCGAGCACCTTCGGCCTCTCGGTCAGCTCTCCGTAACAGCCGTTCCATAGTAACCAAACACTCGAATCCGGGCAAGGGGAATTTTTGATAATTGGCCGGCAGGCTTTCCTCCCCCATAAATCAAACCCCTATCCCAACGACCGGCTGAGGGATCCGAGCTCATCGTTTCCCATCGTGCGCCACATTTGGAAGATGCAGACGCGTGCCAGGAAAAAGAAACCGTTATCGACCAGCTGCACAGCAGCGTCTGCCAGCTGGTTGGACACGGCAGGCACCGGCGGCAGTTCGAGCCCGGCCTTACTGATGGTCTCAACCGCTTCCTCGAACGTCGGTGGTTCATTGACACCCATCTCGTTCATAAGGCCCTGCATTTCCTCCAGTGCGTTGCTACCCGACTCCTCGCCGCGCGGTACCAAGCGGTAGCACGCCAACGCCAGCTCGAGCTGATCGCAGTTCCAGTAGGCAAACGCTAGGCGATAGAACAGGTAGCCGATTGCGGAACGGTCACTGGCAATGCGCAGGCCGTGGCGCGCCACCTCAATGACCTCGTCATAGCGCTCCAGACGCGCCAGCACGTTGATGAGTGCAAAGTGTGATTGCATGGATGAGCGCGCCAGATCGTAAAGATGACGCACCTCGGGCAATGCCCGCTCAAAATCCTCCTGATCGGCGTAAAAGCTGCAAATCTCATGCTGGGCAAAGTACAGCGCATCGGGAGCGCGCAAAATACGAACGGAGCGGTCTTCCTCCATTACCGGCAGCACCATACGCACCAGTTGGTTGTCGCAAAACAGCGTCTGGACCGGTCCTGTCGCCAAAAGCTCGGCAACGGCGCACTTGGCCTCCAGCTCCTCAACAAGACGGGAAAAGCCCTCAAACGCACCCGCGCGGTCGACTTTTGCCCGCTCGCGCAACTCAGCGACGCGCGCCACATACGGGTCATCGCCCTCCTCCATAACCTCAAGCTCATCAGCCGTATCGGCAAGCAGCAGGTCGCGCAACGCCGGCGGCAGCGAACGGTGGTCGTCACGCGGGCGAGCATGAACCTCAGCGGGCTCAATCGCATCCGGCGCGTCCGACTCATATGCCTCAAGCATGCGCTTGCACGGCATATCATCCATATCCATACTTTCAAAAATCTTAGCGGCGGGAACGCAATTGGCCAGATAAGCCGCACGCCCAAAGGAATATGTTGCAATGATGCGCTCGCCCCGCTCGCCATCGGGAGCCGCAATCTGAACGTAGCAGCGCGTAATGCTGGCACCGGCAGCAAAACAAGCCGCTGCTAGCGTGAGCGCCACGCGCGCGTCGTGCTCCGCGGCCCAAGTCGCACGTACGTCCTCGTTCAACTCACGCCAGACGTCATCCTGGGCGTCGTATTCACGTTGAGGCATGGCATCCTCGACCGAGCGCCCAAACCGAACGAGCATAATCCCCTCGGCAACGTTTGCCCGATAGGTATAGTCAAGCCGCGTGACAACGTTGAGGGCTTCGACCGCGCGCGCAAAACGGGTGCGCACGTCCCACTCACCGCCTGGCTGGCAAGCTACCGTACCCGGTTTGCCCCACGGGTTGTCACTCGAGGCCGTATCGAGCAGTCGGGGAACATCGCTGGTCGTCTTGGCGATATGCCACGCGTCAAAGAGCGCGCAGCCCTCAAGGCTCGGCGAGGATACCGCAGGGGCCAATCCGGCCCCGATGCGCTCAAGGATGCCGGAGAGGCGGTTAAGACGACACTCGATAGCAAGCAGCATGTCAATCTCGTCTTGGTCCAGCAGGCTACGATCAAAATTGAGATAGAACAGCTTTGAGCGGTCGATACGCGCTAGGCCCATCTCGGACTTGGCAGCGATGGTGCGCAGTCGGGGCAAATCGACCTCGCTCATAAGGGCGGCGGCATAACGCTCGATACCGCTCGGATTATCGGCATGGTCAACGCGGTAGAGCAGCGTCTCGATAGCATCGGGGAGCGGTGCCGTGTTAAAGCCCAAAAACACCTCGACCGGCTCGGGCAACTTTACGAGTTTGATCTTGTTGGCGGTGTTTTTTATACCCTCATCGAGCTCGTCGGCAGGTACCGTGTTCGCAAGAGCGTTTTTGGGGTCGGCAAATATCACGTAGCGCAAGAACATCGAGGCCATAAACTCGCCATAAGGGAGAGCACGGCTCGAATTCCATGTCTCGTGGTCGGACTGCTCACGCATGGGCCCTTCGGGAGAGCCGACCGTTCGCGCGCAAGCGCGCATTGCACCGTTGGCTCCCCGCACCAAAATCTCGCCAACACTGGAATCGGACTCGTCAAGGACCAATTTCATGTCGGGGTTCTTGGGCAATGGCACTTTCTGAACAGGGCCGTCAACCTTATAGACCTCACCTGACACGCTCACGTAGCCCAAAAGCGATATGTGGCTTTTGCCTACGAATTCGACGACGTAGCAAGACTCTTTAGAATCCTCGCCAAAAACTTTCCAGACAACACCATACGAGCGCCCCGCGGGTTGCTCTGGCATCGATGGAAAACGCTTTTTGGGGTCGAGAAACCTGAGCTTGTATGTCGGACGCTCTGCCACGAAATATCACCCTGATCGGTCGTATAGCGAAGGAGTGGTCGCGGACGGACCGCGACATCTACTCGGAATCTTACACGAGTCGATAAGAAATAGTCTCCCGCGGGCGGAGGCGCACGATTCCAGTCGAATGTCTGGGGTCGAATGGCGGCGTAAAAGAAAAGCCCCCGTTGCCGGGAGCTTTAAAGTCAATTGGTGCGGCGTATAGGATTCGAACCTATGACGTTCTGATTCGTAGTCAGACC
>NZ_JBQHWK010000027.1:0-33975 GCF_052064015.1 Collinsella sp. HCP3S3_D1 | reverse complement strand
CCTTCCTGGCCTCGATGTCGTGCTTCACCCTCAAGTCGACACGCATAAAAAGCCTCCCATTTCTCATGTCCAAGAAATGGGAGGCAGTTCATCGTTCGCGTTCCGGGGGCTTTTTGCTGCCGCGAGGATGCGGCTAAACGATACGCTCGGGTTAAATCGGATCTTATATTTCGCATGCGCTTTATATGGCTCCATTTTTGGGTACAGTGTTGAGCCGATATTGCATTGGGGGATATATGAGCGATGAGACACGTGGCCGCGAGGATGCGGCCCAGGATGCGGAAGCATGTGCCGAGGCCCTGGAGAGCCTTGACCGGATTGCGTTAGACGAGCTCTCGTTGAGCGATTTGGCCGTCGACGCGCAGGACGAGATGCGCGAAGGCACTGAGGACGAAGGCAGCGACGCCAAAGACGCTTCTGACGAGGCCGAAGCCGAAGCCGAAGAGGACGATAGCAAGGACGACGTCCAGTCGGAATCCGCCTCGGGAGAAGGGACCGCCCTGCTTGGCAGCTTGCCTGCCGATGACTCGCTCACCCGCGAGCTTCCTGGCCTGGGTTCTGCGCCGGCCGTCGACGAGACCATCGCCATGGGCGATATTCCCCTGCCGTCCGTTCCCTCGGCACGCGAAGCCAAGGCTCGCCATCACAAGATGTCGCCCAAGCGACGCAATTTGATGGTTGCCGGCGTCGTTGCCGCCGCGCTCGTTGCCGGCGGCGCGGGCTATGCCGCTTGGAACGGATACCAACAAGAACAGGCCGCCATCGCTGCCGTCAACGCCCACACCATGATGTCGGTGCAGATTGGCGTACATGCCGCAGGGCTCGACTGTTCCACCGGCTCCAAGATTCCCGTGCAGGTGAGCGGGCAAGACTCTGACGGCTCCTCCGTGAGCGAAACGCTCTACGTTGACGAGCACGGCCGCGGTATTAAGCTGCTGCCTGGCGACTATACGCTCTCCATCGCTGGGTCCCCCATCGCAGCTGACGGTACCATTTACACCGTGCCGACCACCAAGGCGCAGGTTAGCGTAAAGAGCGACGGGCAGGACCTGAGCGCTCAGGCATCCTTTAAGCTTAAGGTACCTTCGGCAGACACGGTGACCGACGACCAGATCGATGCCGCGGCCAAGTACGCCGAGGAGGGTGGCGTGAGCTCTGCCGCGGTCGCAAAGGTGCTCCAGCAGGCGGCAACCGCGCGCCGTGACGCCGCCGTCAATGCCATGAGTTCCCGCGAGGCGCAGGCGGCCCGCGACGCCGATGCTCGGCATAAGGCAACGAACCTGTATCAGCTCGATATTCCCGTTGAGTGGTACGGCAAAGTCGCGACTTGGCAAAACGGCAATACGCTGTGCATCTATCTTGCCAGCGACAGCAATACGCCGATCGCGACGCTTGTCGCAGTGCGCGACGGCGAGAGCTTTACGCCCGATAAGGGCGATACGGTTTTGGGTGCGGCAAGCCTTGGCAACGGCTACACGGTCTACGCCAGCGGCCCCGTCTATCCGTATGTGGTGCCCCAGACCATCAACGGGCGCACGCAAGACCCCGTGTCGACCTACCCCATGGACACGGCCATCGATCTTGTCGAGCTTACAACCGGCAACCGCTATACCTATAGCCAGATCAAGAACGTACTGGTCGGCAAAGACGGCAAGGCAGACGCCGCGACCAAACTCGAGACCGACTACCTCGCCCAGATTCTGATGCCAAGCATCAAGGCCCAAGACTAGCCGGCCGCAGCGAGGGTAGCTAATTTGGGACGGGGCTTTTTTAGCTGCCCCGACCGTTAATCGACTAAACCGGCACATTACCAGCCGGGGCAGCTAAAAAAGCCCCGTCCCAAATTAGCTACCCTGCAGGAGTTAGCGCCACGGATCGGCTTCGAACATCGGCTCGCGCTCGGGGCGGCGATCGCTGTAGGGATCGTAGCCGTCGTCGTCCTCGTTCTCGGCACGGATGTAGGGGTCGCGCGGCTTGGGTGCCGGCTTAGGCGCAGGCTTGGGTGCGGCGGGCGCTGACTCAGGCGCCGGTGCGTTCGTCTCGTTCTCGTCTTTCATCTGCATAGCTCCTTGCCATGTACTCACGTTCAACATCATCGATTGTCGCACGAAAAAGGGCGGCGGACCCAATTGGATCCGCCGCCCTTGGCGTTTGGCTCAAAAGGTAGATTTTAAGGCATGGCCCAACAATCTACTCGGCGTCGGGCACCTCGTAGGTGGCAGACGGCGTGTTATCGCACACGACGGTAAAGGCACCGTCCTTGTCGACGTCAACCGTCACCTGATCGCCCTCGCGCACCGTACCGTCGATGATAGCGGCGGCGATGGCGTCCACGACCTCGCGCTGCACCAGACGCTTGAGCGGACGGGCACCAAAGACCGGGTCCAGACCGCCCACGGCGAGCATCTGCTTGGCCGCCGGGGTGATGGCAAGCGTCATGCGCTCCTTGGCCAGACGTGCGCGGACGTCGGCGAGCTGAATATCGACGATCTTTTCGATCTGCGCCATGCCGAGCGGATGGAACACCACGATATCGTCGATACGGTTGAGGAACTCGGGACGGAAAGTCTGAGCCATGGCCGCGTCAACCTGATGGCGCATCTCCTCCTCGTCCTTGCCCGAAAGATCGGCGATAGCCTTGGAGCCCACGTTGGACGTCATGATGATGATCGTGTTCTTGAAGGACACCTGACGACCCTGACCATCGGTCAGACGACCGTCGTCGAGCACCTGCAGCAGCACGTTGAAGACATCCGGATGAGCCTTCTCCATCTCGTCGAGCAAGATCACGGAGTACGGACGACGGCGCACGGCCTCGGTGAGCTGTCCGCCCTCGTCGTAGCCCACGTATCCCGGGGGTGCACCGATCAGACGCTGAACGCTGAACTTCTCCATGTACTCGGACATGTCGATACGCACGAGCGCGCGCTCGTCATCGAACAGGCACTCGGCCAGCGCCTTGGCGAGTTCGGTCTTGCCCACACCGGTGGGGCCCAGGAAGAAGAAGCTGCCGATGGGCTTGTCCGGATCGGAGAGGCCCGCACGGCTACGGCGCACGGCCGCGGCGACGGCGGAGACGGCCTCATCCTGGCCGATGACGCGCTTATGCAGCTCGCCTTCCAAGCCCTTCAGCTTGTCGAGCTCACCCTGCATCATCTTGGAGACGGGCACACCGGTCCAGGCGCTCACGACCTCGGCGATCTCATCGGAGGTCACCTGCTCGTTGAGGCCTTCACCGTCCTGCTGCTTTTGTGCCTCGAGCGCGGCCTCGGAATCCTGAATCTGCTGCTGCAGACCCGGAATCACGGAGTAACGCAGCTCGGACGCACGGCCCAAGTCTCCGTTGCGCGTCGCACGTTCCTCTTCGCTCTTGGCCTCATCGAGCATGCCCTTGAGCTCCTGCACATGGTCGATGGCGTTCTTTTGGTTGAGCCAACCGGCCTTTTGCACGTTGAGCTTTTCTTGAACCTCGGCAATCTCCTGGCGCAGGGTCTCCAGACGCTCCTTGGAGGCGTCGTCGGTCTCCTTCATGAGCGCCTGTTCCTCGATCTGCAGCTGGGTGAGCTGACGCGTGGTGGCGTCGATCTCGACCGGCATGCTGTCGAGCTCCATGCGCAGGCGGCTTGCGGCCTCATCGACCAGGTCGATGGCCTTGTCGGGCAGGAAGCGGTCGGCGATATAACGATCGGAGAGGTCGGCGGCGGCCACGAGCGCGCTATCGGTAATGTGCACGCCGTGGAAGATCTCGTACTTCTCCTTGAGGCCACGCAGAATCGAGATGGTGTCCTCGACGGTAGGCTCGCTCACCATAACGGTCTGGAAACGACGGGCGAGCGCCGCGTCCTTCTCGATGTACTTGCGGTATTCGTCGAGCGTGGTCGCGCCGATCGCGTGCAGGTCGCCGCGGGCGAGCGCAGGCTTGAGGATGTTGCCGGCGTCCATGGAGCCCTCGGTGGCACCCGCGCCCACAATGGTGTGGAGCTCATCGATGAACAGGATGACCTTGCCTTCGGACTTTTGCACTTCCTTGAGCACGGCCTTTAAGCGGTCCTCGAACTCGCCGCGGTACTTGGCACCGGCGACCAGCGCGCTCATGTCGAGCTCGATGAGGTCGCGGTCGCGCAGCGTGCTCGGCACGTCGCCGGCCACGATACGCTGGGCGATGCCCTCGACGATGGCCGTTTTACCGACACCCGGCTCACCGATGAGCACAGGGTTGTTCTTGGTGCGACGGGACAGGACCTGGATAGTACGACGAATCTCGTCGGTACGGCCGATAACCGGATCGAGCTTGCCGGCACGGGCCAGGTCGCAGATGTTGCGGCCGTACTGCTCCAGTGCCTCAAACTGGGTCTTGTCCTTGGCGGACGTCACGCGGTCATCGCCGCGCAGCTCCTCGTAGACCTGCTCGATACGCTCCTTGGTAACGCCGGCGTCGCGCAGCACGCGGCCCGCCTCACCTTTGTCCTCGGCAAGCGCCATCAGCAGATGCTCGGTCACTACAAAGCTGTCGCCCATCTTGGTGGCCTTTTTCTCGGCCTTCTCGATGACACGGACGAGCTCGTTGGACAGGCCCATCTGCTGGCCCTCGCCCGAAACCTTGGGTGCGCGGTCGATGGCATCTTGCGTGGAGTGTGCAAGCTGGGCTGGGTCGGCGCCGATGCGCTCGATAATCACGGAGATATTGCGCTCGCCGGCACCGAGCAGGGCGGACAGCAGGTGAATCGGCTCCACCGCGCCGGCCTGTGCGTCGGCAGCCGTGCTCATGGCGGTCTGTAACGCCTCGCGCGACGTCATTGCTAGCTTATCGATTCTCATGGAATCACCTCTCTTGGGGCGGCCGCCCTACGGGGCGGCTTCACGTTGTCCGAGAAGTATTGTTGCCAGCTTTGTACGATCTTATACACAAATCTAAGTCTCTATATATAAGATTTTCTGAGTGATTGATGGATAGGGAGCAGGCACGCTCACCCGCTGCGGTCTCGTCCCCTTACTATCTCAATCTGTAACATCTAGCGGCTGTTTATGGCTCCAGATGTTACAAATCAAGATGAAATGACCAGCGGCACCCGTTTGTCTCAATCTGTAACATCTACTCGGCAAATAGAGCTCTATCTGTTACAAATCGAGACGAACAGAAGACACTCGAATCGAAAATCTAAATCTGTAACACCAGGCTCACTTTTAGCGGCCAAGATGTTACAGGTCGAGACAAACCGAGAACCGCCACAAAGGTGCCTGCCCCCTTTGTGGCGGTTCTCGACAAAAAAGAAGCCACCCCATTAACAGAGGCGGCATCAAGCAAACCTATTTATTAGCGTCCCTCAAGACCCAACGAGAACGCAGAAATGTAGCCCGGGGCTTATCCTTTCCCGAACGCGACCCTCGCGAAGCGCGTGAGCGGGCGGGAAAGGATAAGCCCCGGGCGGACAATTAAGTGCGTTACTCGGCAGCGGCCTTGAACTTGTTGTAGTTGATCAGGCAGCCGGCCTTGACGATGGCACGCTCCTCCGCCGTCATATCGGCAATGTAGAGCTCAATCTGCTCGACCGCACCATCGGCGCGCACCACGTAGGCGGCGATGTTCTGCAGATCGCCGTCGAGCGCGGCACGGATACCCGGCACGAAGACGTAGTCGCCCACCTCAAAGTTGGGCTCGGCCTCCATCTGGAAGGGCACCATGCCCCAGTTCATCACATTGGAGCGATAGCGCTTGGTGGCGTACTCGTGGACGATGTTGGCCAGACCGCCAATCACGCGCTGGCAGCTCGCGGCCTGCTCGCGGGCAGAACCGTCACCGGGCTTCTTGGCATAGAGCATGGAGCCGTACTCGGTCGCCTTGGCATCGGCCACGACGCCGGCGCCGGCCAGCGCCTCAAACACGCCGGCAAGCTCGGCATCGAGTGCCGCCAGATCGCCCGCCGCCTCGCCGGCAACGCGGCGCTTCTCCACGGCGTCGACCTCCTTGGAACGACCCACGTAGGCCGGATCGCGGCGGCTGAGCGTAAACTCTGCCAGGCCCAGCGGGTTGGAGCGGAAGGAGCTCGTCTCACCCGAGGGAATGAGCTCGTCGGTCGTGGTGACCGGGTCCATGATCTTGGAGCACACCTTGAGCAGGATATCGTCGCCGAGAGGCTCCATCGCGGGCCACGGCTTGATGTTGGGGCCTTCGACCAGCTCGTCAGCAGGCTCGGCCTTGCCAAAGCCCCAGTACACGCGCTTTTTATACGGCGCGTCGTCAAAGGTGTACTCGCAGGCCTCGTCCCAAGTCTCCTCGGGCAGGTCGGTCGCCGGCGTCAGGACGCCTCCGTTGGCGGCCGTCGCCGCAATGGAGCGAGCGTCCATTAGGGCCACGGCGCTCAGCTGACCATTGCCCGGCTTGGAACCCTCGCGGTTGGGGAAGTTGCGCGTGGTGTGGCGGATGGACAGGCCGTTGTTGGCAGGCGTGTCGCCGGCGCCAAAGCACGGACCGCAGAACGCCGTGCGCACGATCGCGCCGGCCTCCATAAGGTCGTAGATATAGCCACGGCGCGTAAGTTCGAGTGCCACGGGCTGGCTCGTGGGATAGACCGACAGCGAGAACTCGCCGCAGCCGGTGTTGGCGCCCTTGAGCACGCGGGCAGCCTGGACCACGGAGTCGTAGTTGCCGCCCGAGCAGCCGGCGATAACGCCCTGTTGCACGTGAAGCTTGCCGTCGACGATCTTGTCGAGCAGGCTAAAGTGCGTCTTGCCCTCGCCGATCTTAGCGGCCTCGAGCTCCACCTCATGCAGGATGTCCTCGAGGTTCTCGTTGAGCTCCTCGATCTCAAAGCCGTTGGAAGGATGGAATGGCAGCGCGATCATGGGCTTGATGCTCGACAGATCGACCTCGACGCAACCGTCGTAGTAGGCGACATCGGCGGGCTTGAGCTCGCGGTAGTCGTCGCCGCGACCGTGCGTGGCCAAAAACGCGTGCGTGTCCTCGTCGGTGGCCCAGATGCTCGACAGGCAGGTGGTCTCGGTGGTCATGACGTCGACGCCGTTGCGGTAATCGGTCGTCATGCTCGCGATGCCGGGGCCCACAAACTCCATGACCTTGTTCTTGACATAGCCCTTGGCAAAGACGGCACGGATGATGGCGAGCGCCACGTCGTGCGGGCCGACGCCGGGACGCGGGGCGCCCGTGAGGTAGATAGCGACAACGCCGGGATAGGCAACGTCGTAGGTGTCGCGCAGCAACTGCTTTGCCAGCTCGCCGCCGCCCTCGCCCACGGCCATGGTGCCCAGGGCGCCATAGCGGGTGTGCGAGTCGGAGCCCAGGATCATCTTGCCGCAACCGGCGAAGTTCTCGCGCATAAAGGAGTGGATGACGGCGATGTGCGGCGGAACGAAGATGCCGCCGTACTTTTTGGCCGCGGAAAGGCCAAAGACGTGGTCGTCCTCATTGATGGTGCCGCCCACGGCGCACAGCGAGTTATGGCAGTTGGTGAGCACGTAGGGCAGCGGGAACTGCTCCATGCCCGAGGCGCGCGCCGTCTGGATGATGCCGACAAAGGTGATGTCGTGGCTCGCCATGGCATCGAAGCGAATCTTGAGCGCCTCGGGGTCGCCGGACGTATTGTGTGCCTGGAGGATCGAATACGCGATGGTGCCGCGCTTGGCATCCTCGGGCGTCTGCGTAATACCGCGCTCAGCAGCCTCGGCCGCAGGCACAACCTCGCTGCCGCCGCGCAGGTAGATGCCGTCTTCGTACAGCTTGACCATACTGTCTCCCACTCTGCCCAAAAGATTTGGGCGCATAGCATGCATTCGTTCAATATCGTGCCATAGAACGGTTGCGAGTGGGTTACGAATCTGCACGTTCACTTTATCTCGGTAAAGTACAGGACGAGCCCGATGTGGGTCAGCAGATTTGGTGCAAGAGCGTCCCTTTCGACTAGTCATTTAAGAACGTCCCCAATGACTACCAACGACTACCGCATTCGGAGCAAGGCAACGCCGCAGGTAGAGGATGGACAGCGAGCGGGCCGCATTTCCAAAGTGAGGAACGTCCCCAAGTGCCGCATCCGGGCCATGGCAAC
Source organism: Collinsella sp. HCP3S3_D1 (assembly GCF_052064015.1). Taxonomy (NCBI): domain Bacteria; kingdom Bacillati; phylum Actinomycetota; class Coriobacteriia; order Coriobacteriales; family Coriobacteriaceae; genus Collinsella; species Collinsella sp. HCP3S3_D1. Next base: position 25,915 of record NZ_JBQHWK010000027.1, on the reverse strand, counting down.
GCCGCAGGTAGAGGACGGACAGCGAGCGACGTCCAGGGCGAACAAGTTGGCATGAAAAAGGCAAGGCATAGACCTTCTGGTCATGCCTTGCCTTTTGAATGACAAATTGTCGCCCTGGGCGGCGCGCAGCGTCGACCGGTCCGCCGTTCGTTAGAACGGCGGAACCTAGAGATCCCCGCCGGCTCCCAGTAGCTTGCGCATGACCTGTTCGGGATTAACCGATCCATCGCGCGGGGCCAGGGAGGTGATCTTCTTCTGCATCTTGTACTCGTGCAGCTCGTCCTCGAGCTGGCGCATGCGGGCGCGGAGCTTTTCGTTCTCGCGCTCGCGCTCCTCGGCACGCTCCTTCATATCGAGGATGCGCACCACGCCGGCAAGGTTGATGCCCTCGTCGGTCAGCTGGTTGATGAGCTCCAGGCGCTCGATATCGGCACGCGAATACAGGCGCGTGTTGCCGCCCGAGCGCTGGGGGTTCACCAGACCCTTGGACTCGTAGACGCGCAGAGTCTGCGGATGCATGCCGGTCAGCTCGGCCGCCACGCTGATCATGTACAGCGGTTTGTTCCTATTGTCCTCGGCCATGCTACCTGACCCCTTTCCGTCTCGTTATCGTCCATCATAAGCCCGCGGGCGTGGGCGTGTACCGCGACCGCCCTAGAACGTCGCCTTGTAACGGTTGACCTTCTCGCGGTAGTCGCGCGTGTCGGCCTCGCGCAGCTTGGTCATGGCATCGCGCTCGTCATCGGATAGGTTCGTGGGAACCTGCACCTTGATCTCGACGAGCAGCGCGCCCGTACGGCCACGGTGCTTAACGTCGGGCGCCCCCATCTCCTTAAAGCGGAACTTCTTGCCCGTCTGGGTACCCGCAGGCACTTTCAAACGGACCGTCGCACCGCCGGGCGTGGGCACGTCCACCGTGCAGCCGAGCGCCGCCTCGTAGACCGAGACCGGTATCTCCATGGTCACGTCGGCGCCTTTGCGCTTAAACAGCGGGTGCTCCTCCACATGCGTGGTCACGACCAGGTCGCCGCGCTCGCCACCGGCGATGCCATACTCGCCGCGACGCTTGTAGCGTAGCTTGCCGCCGTCGACCGCGCCCGCGGGCACCGAGACCGTAATGGTCTGCTGCTCGCCTGTCGAGGGAATGCGATAGGTGACCTTGTGCGTCACGCCGCGAAACGCGTCCTCGGCCGTCACATCGACGGTCAGCGACAGGTCGCCGCCCTTGCGAGCGCGGCTGCGACCCGCGCCGGCACCGGCAGCGCCTGCAGCCCCGGCAAAGCCCGAGCCCCAATCGCTGCCCCAGGCGCCGTTGCCGCTAAAGATGCTGTCGAAGATGTCGCCCCAGCCGCTGGCACCCGCGCCGGCACCGTAGCCGCCGCCATACGCGCCGCCTGCGCCCGGCATGCCGCCAAACATGAGCATCTGGTCGTACTCTTTGCGCTTCTTCTCGTCCGAAAGCGTCTCGTAGGCCTCGCTGATCTCCTTGAACTTGGCCTCGTCGCCGCCGGCGTCGGGGTGATATTTTTGCGCGAGCTTGCGAAACGCGCTCTTGATCTCTTTGTCGGAGGCGCTCTTGGATACGCCCAGGATGTCATAGAAGGTTTTGCCTGCAGCCATCGTAGCTCCTCTCCTGTTTTATCCGTCGCCCAGCGGGCGGCGGTTCATGCTTTCATATGGCACTAGGCCAGAAAGGGCCCCGGGTGTTGCCCCGGGGCCCTTCTCAATTACTCCTCGGTGCTCTCGGCCGTATCGGCCGCAGCATCCTCGGGCGCCGCTTCGGGCTCCGGTGCGGGGCGCTTTTCGCCACCGTAGGTCACCGTCACCATCGCGGAACGCAGGATGCGGTCCGCCATGCGGTAGCCCTTCTGGTACACGTCGTTGACGGTCTCGTCGTACTGCGACGAGTCCTCGACACGACCCACAGCCTGGTGCTCGAGCGGATCGAACGCCTCGCCCTTGGGGTCGATGGGCTCAACGCCCTCGTGCGCAAACACATCGAGTAGCTTGGCATGCACCGCGTCGACGCCGTCGACGAACTGCTTAAAGTCGTCGGCAAGCTCTTGGCTGCGGGCATGGTCGATCGCACGCTCGATATCGTCGACCACCGGCAGCAGCGCAGTGACAAGCTTCTCTGTCGCGCGCTCACGCTCGGCGATACGCTCGCTGGCGGTGCGGCGACGGAAGTTCTCCCAGTCGGCCTGCAGACGGGCGGTGCGCTCGGTGGCGTCCTTCGCCTTGTCCTCGGCAGCCTTCTGAGCCTCTGCCGCAGCATCGAGCTCGTTGCGCACGTCGGCAAGCTCCTTCTGGGCCTGCTCGAACTTGAGCTTAAAGTCGTTGTCGGCGGCTTCCTCACCGGCGCGGATAGCGGCTTCCACCATCTCGTCCTCGGTCATCGTCGCCTCCTTGTTGGAATCCTCTACCTGGTTCTCGACAGCCTCGGCGGCCTCGGCCTCGTTGGCCTCGGTATCGTCGACGGCCTCTACGGGAATCTTCACGTCCTTCTCCTCAGAGTCAACGGGGGCGGCTCCAACGGCAGCCGCCTCCGTGCGAGCTTTACGGGCGGACATGATTACTTGTCCTCGTCGTCCACAACCTCGTAGTCGGCGTCGACGACGTCATCGTCGGCAGGCTGGGCGCCGGCGGCACCGTCGGTCTGCTGCTGAGCGTCGGCGTAGACAACCTGAGCCAGCTCGTAGGCCACGGACTGCAGGGACTCGCCAGCGGCCTTGATGGCCTCGACGTCAGAGCCCTCGAGCGCCTTCTTGGCATCGGCGATAGCGGCCTCGGCCTTGGACTTCACGTCGGCGGAAACCTTGTCGCCCAGCTCGTTGAGGGTCTGCTCGGTGGAGTAGCACAGGCTGTCGGTCTGGTTGCGGACCTCGACCTCTTCCTTCTGCTTCTTGTCCTCCTCGGCATGAGCCTCGGCGTCCTTGACCATACGATCGACTTCTTCGTCGGACAGAGCGGTGGAGCCGGAGATGGTGATCTGCTGCTCCTTGCCGGTGCCCTTGTCCTTAGCGGAGACCTTGACGATGCCGTTGGCGTCGATGTCGAAGGTGACCTCGATCTGCGGCACGCCGCGGCGGGCAGCCGGGATACCGGTCAGCTGGAACTTACCGAGCGACTTGTTGTCGCGGGCAAGTTCGCGCTCGCCCTGGAGCACGTTGATCTCGACGCTGGTCTGGTTGTCGGCAGCGGTGGAGTAGACCTCGGTCTTGGAGGTCGGAATCGTGGTGTTGCGGTCGATCATCTTGGTCATAATGCCGCCCATGGTCTCGACGCCCAGCGACAGCGGGGTAACGTCGAGCAGCAGGATGCCCTCGACGTCGCCGGTGAGCACGCCGCCCTGGACGGCAGCGCCGTCGGCAACGACCTCGTCGGGGTTCACGGACATGTTGGGCTGCTTGCCGGTCATGGTCTTGACGAGCTCCTGGACGGCGGGCATACGGGTGGAGCCGCCGACGAGGATGACCTCGGTCAGATCGGAGAGCTTAAGGTTAGCGTCGCGCAGGGCGTTGGTGACAGGCTGCTTGCAGCGCTCGAGCAGGTCGCGGGTGATCTTCTCGAACTCGGCGCGGGTCAGCGTGTAGTTGAGGTGCAGCGGGCCGGACTGGTTCATGGTGATGAACGGCAGGTTGATAGTGGACTGCTGGGCGGCGGAGAGCTCCTTCTTGGCGTTCTCGGCGGCCTCCTTCAGACGCTGCAGGGCCATGGGGTCCTGACGCAAGTCGACACCGTTCTCCTGCTGGAACTTATCGGCCATCCAGTCGATGACGCGCTGATCCCAGTCGTCGCCGCCCAGGTGGTTGTCGCCCGAGGTGGACAGAACCTCAAACACGCCGTCGGCGAGGTCGAGGATGGAGACGTCGAAGGTACCGCCGCCCAGGTCGAAGACCAGGATGCGCTGGTCGGAGCCCTGCTTGTCCAGGCCATAGGCCAAAGCGGCAGCGGTCGGCTCGTTGACGATACGCTTAACGTTGAGGCCGGCGATCTTACCGGCGTCCTTGGTGGCCTGACGCTGGGCGTCGTTGAAGTAGGCCGGGACGGTGATGACGGCGTCGGTGACGGTCTCGCCCAGATACTTCTCGGCGTCGGCCTTCATCTTTGCGAGCGTCATGGCGCTCACCTGCTCGGCGGTGTATTCCTTGCCCTCGATGTCGACGACGGCACGGCCACCCTGGCCCTCCTTGACCTCATACGGCACGGTCTTGAGCTCGGAGGTGCACTCGGAGTACTTGCGGCCCATGAAGCGCTTGATGGAGAACACGGTGTTCTTGGGGTTGGTGACTGCCTGGTTCTTAGCGGCCTTGCCCACGACGCGGTCGCCGTCGGCACGGAAGCCCACGACAGACGGGGTGGTGCGGTCGCCCTCGGCGTTCACGATGATGGTCGGAGAACCGCCCTCGAGAACGGCCATTGCGGAGTTAGTAGTACCAAGGTCGATACCAAGAATCTTGCCCATTAGAAATTCCCTCTCTCTTGTGCGTTTGCACCGACTCGGCGGTCTGCCAAGCGGTCTTTCGGTTTGTCTTTCAGGATGTAGTGTATCCCCTTATGGACCGGAATATACAAAATCTAAGTCAATTCATATAAGATTTCTTATCACTTAGAGTTTAGGTTCTCGAATACGCAGGTAGATGCGCTGATTGAGTTCTCGGCAAATCTCTCGAGATCTATGTAGAGATGGCTGAGGTTTGGGCCGGGGGTGCCTGGGGCTGCTTTACGGAAAGCTCGTCCCGGTTTGAGTGTGGATTCCGGGTCGTAGTTTCCGTCTGAAGGCTCAACCGGAAACCGTATCCCGTTTTGAGAGCTGATACCGGGTCGTAGTTTCCGCTAGCGGGCCCAACCGGAAACTGCGACCCGTTTTTCGACCAGATAACGGGATGCGCTTTCCGAAAGCCCACTCAATTGCTCAATAATTCGAGTCACCTCTAGCTAACATTTGCACAGCTCACCAGCCTCACCTGTGCGTTTCTTAGTAAGCCTTGGCATACTCGGCGAATGGTATGAAGATGCCGGCCAGAGGGTATTGCAAACGGTCGCTCACGTGGTATGTTTTTGCCCGAATCAAACCGGCGCGCATCGCCTGTAGCGTCGGTCAACAGAGAGGAAACTACCATGGCTCATCCCGTAATTGATGCCGACGAGTGCATCGCTTGTGGCGTTTGCGTCGACTCCTGCCCCGCTGGCGTTCTGGAGCTCCAGGACGTCGCTACCGTTGCTGACGAGGACTCCTGCGTCGCCTGTGGCGCTTGCCAGGACGCTTGCCCCGCCGGCGCGATCACCGAGATCGTCGAGGAGTAACAACTCCCCCACTTGCACACTCACAAGTACACCGTGCACAAAAAAGGAGGCCTCCGCATCGCCGCAGAGGCCTCTTTTTTGTGCGGATAGCTAATTTGGCACCGTCGCAGGTTGAGCATAAGTCAGCGAAAACGCCCCTAAGCGAGCAAGGTGACGTGAAAGAGGAGGGAAGCGTACTTTTTTGTACGCGACCGACGATTGAACGTCAGATTGCCGCTTAGGGGCGTTTGCAGCGTCGGCTACGATAGATCGTCTTCGTAGGGCATCAGGTCTGCCAGATAGCCCTTCTCCTTGAGCATAGCCTCGATCTCGTCGAGGGTTTGCTCATCCTCTGCCGCGATGCGATGGAAGTGATAGCCGCTCGTCACCGTTAGTAGTGGAAAGCTTTTGCCGCTCTCGATATCGTGCAGGTAACGCTCAACATCGCGACGATTGCGGATGTCCAGGTCGGCCGTGATCTTACCGTACACGCGGTGATTGACGATCACGTTGAGCACGGCGCCTCCGGCGTCGACGATACTCGTGAGCTCATCGCCTGCCTGCTCCATGCTATGGCGAACCTTGACCAGGCGCGTGGGCACGGCGGGGCTGCTGGGGGCCTCCTGCAGCACGTAGCCGCGATTGGTCGCCACGATATCGTGCCCATCGGCGCGCAGCAGGGCGATGTCTTGCACGACAACCTGGCGGCTCACACCCACCTCGCGAGCAAGCGTACTGCCGGAGACGGGGTCTTTGGCTCGCTCGAGCACGCCCATGATGGAACGGCGACGCTCGCGGGCGTCCATTATTTACCGTCCAGCAGACGCAGGTGCTTAAGCGAGAGGTCGAGAATCGGCGCAGAGTGCGTCAACGCTCCCGAGCTAATAAAGTCAACGCCCAGGTCGGCAAGCGCACGGATATTGCTGGCATCCACGTTGCCCGAACACTCGGTCTTGGCGCGACCGGCAATAAGCTCAATCGCGGCAGCCATGTCATCGTGGGTCATGTTGTCGAGCATGATGATGTCGGCGCCGGCCTCCACGGCCTCGCGCACCATGTCCAGGTTCTCGCACTCGATCTCGACCGTCGCGGTAAACGATGCATGGGCGCGCGCCATCTCGATCGCACGCGTCACGCCGCCGGCGGCGTCGATGTGGTTGTCCTTGAGCATGACGGCCGTCGACAGATTGTAGCGGTGGTTGCTGCCGCCGCCGATCTCGACCGCGGCCTTCTCGAAGACGCGCATACCCGGCGTGGTCTTGCGCGTGTCGACGAGCACGGTCTTGGTGCCCTCGAGCGCCGCAGCCATCTGGTGCGTATAGGTAGCGATACCGCTCATGCGCTGCAGGTAGTTGAGCGCCACGCGCTCGCCCGAAAGCAGCACGCGCGCATCGCCGCGTACCTGGCCCACGTGGTCGCCGGCGTGCACCTCGTCTCCATCGGCAACATCAAACAGCACCGAGCTCTGCGAATCCAGCAGCTCAAAGGTGCGAGCGAACACATCCAGGCCCGCGATGATGCCATCGGCCTTGGCGATGAGCTCCACCGTGGCGGGACGCGCCGTGGGGCACACGCTCGCCGTGCTCACGTCCTCAAACGTAATGTCCTCGCGCAGAGCCTGCAGAATCAGATCATCGACGACGAGCTTCATGGTAATGGGGTTCATGGTCTACTCCTCCACGGCCTGCGTGCCGGCGGCACGGGCCAAATCATCGATTGCCAGGGTGTCGGCGCTCAGGGCGCGATGACGGCCATCGAGCGCGGGCTCGCCCGCCTGCTCCACGGCGAGCGACTGGCCGGTACGCATGTGCCACGCGGCGCGACGACCCCAGACCAGCGCCTCGAGCAGGCTGTTTGATGCAAGGCGGTTCTTGCCGTGAACGCCGTTGCAGGCCGTCTCGCCGGCGGCGTAGAGCTCGGGCATCGAGGTGCGGCCGTCCTTGTCGACCCACACGCCGCCCATAAAGTAGTGCTGCGTGGGTGTGACGGGAATGGGCTCGTCCAAGATGTCGCGGCCGTCCTCCAGGCAGCGTGCGCGAATGTTGGCAAAGTGTCCGGTCACGACGTCGCGCTCAACGGGGGCAAAGCTCAGCCACTCGTGCTCGGTACCATCCTGCTTCATCTGCTCGCGAATAGCGGCAGCGACCACATCGCGCGGCTGAAGCTCATCGGTAAAGCGCTCGCCGGCGGCGTTGAGCAAAATCGCGCCCTCGCCGCGGCAGCTCTCGCTGATCAGGAAGGTGCGGCCCGGCTGCGGCGAGAACAGTCCCGTGGGGTGAATCTGCACGTAGTCCAGGTGCTCCATCTTAATGCCATGCTCCTGGGCGATGTAGCAGGCATCGCCCGTGAGCTGCGGGTAGTTGGTCGAGTGGTCGTACACACCGCCGATGCCGCCTGTCGCCCACAGCGTGTGGCGGGCATGGATCTTAAACGGCTCGCCGGCATGCACGCCCTCGGCGGCATTTGCCAGCTCGTCGGCGGGGCGAACCGAGTTGTCCTCGTCCACGGGAACGGCGACGACGCCGATGCACGCCGTGGCGCCATCACGCTCGCCCGTCAGAATGTCGGTCATGGCCACGTGCTCCAAAATCTGCACGTTATCCAGCTTGCGAACGGCCTGGAGGAGCTTGGTCGTGATTTCCTTGCCCGTAATGTCGGCATGGAAGGCGATGCGCGGGCGGCTGTGCGCACCCTCGCGGGTAAAGTCGAGGCTGCCGTCGGCCTTGCGCTCAAAGTCCACGCCCATGGCCAGCAGGTCGTTGATGACCGAGCGGCTCGAGCGGATCATGATGTCGACGCTCTCGCGGCGGTTATCGTAGTGGCCGGCGTGCATGGTGTCCTCAAAGAAGGCGTCGTAGTCAGAGCCTTCGGGAAGCACGCAGATACCGCCCTGCGCGAGCATCGAATCGCACTCGTCGACAGCACCCTTGGAGAGCATGATCACGCGCGTGCTCGTCGGCAGATTGAGGGCCGCGTATAGGCCCGCCACGCCGCAACCGGCAATGACGACATCGCACTCCATGTCGGGGCATTGTTTGGTTTCCACAGGAATCCTCTCCCTTGTAATGTGACATAAGGGATGGTCCCTCATGTCACATCGTTCTAGCGCGCCGCGTATTCGAGCATGCGGTCGAGCGTGAGCTTGGCCTGGTCGGCGGCCTCATCCGACACGCCGATCTGCACCTCGCCCTCGCCCGTATCCAGGCAGCGCACGAGCTTTTCGAGCGTGATGAGATCCATGTTGACGCAGGTGGGCTGCACCGCGGGGAAGTAGAACTTCTTGCCGGTGCCCTGGCAGCGCCGCTCGAGCTCGTAGAGCACGCCGCGGACCGTCACGATGATAAACTCGCTCGCGTCCGACTCCTCGGCATACTTGATGATGCCGGCAGTGGAGCCGATGTAGTCGGCCTCGGCCAGGACGTCGGCCTTGCACTCGGGGTGCGCCAGCACGAGCGCGTCGGGGTGCGCCTCCTGTGCGTCGACGATCTGCTCGACGGTGATGATGTGATGGCGCGGGCAGTAGCCGTTGTTGAGGATGACGTGCTTTTGGGGCACCTGCTCGGCCACAAAGCGGCCCAGGTTCTGGTCGGGAATGAACAAGATGTGCTGCTGCGGCAGCTCGGAGACGATCTTGACGGCGTTAGAGCTGGTAACGCACACGTCACTCCAGCTCTTGATCTCGACCGTCGAGTTGACGTAACACACCACGGCCAGGTCGTCGCCATATTCGGCGCGCGCCGCGTCGACCGTCTCGTGCTTGACCATGTGCGCCATGGGACAGTCCGCGCCCGGCTCGGGCAGCAGCACGGTCTTGGTGGGGTTGAGCAGCTTGGCGCTCTCGCCCATAAACTCCACGCCGCACAGCACGATAGTCTGCTGCGGCAGGCTCTTGGCAAGCTTTGCCAGGTAGAAGCTGTCGCCGACGTAATCGGCAACGGCCTGGACCTCGGGCGCCACATAATAGTGCGCCAGGATCACTGCGTCACGTTGGGTTTTTAGCTGATGAATGGCCTCGACGAGCTCTGCGGGCACCAGTGCCGCGCGCTCCGTTGCCGTCGTTGCCGATGCCAGGCCGGCCGCGATATCGCGTGCAAGCTCCGATGCATCCATGTTCGCGCTCTGTGCCATCAAGGCCCCTCTCTTTTGGCGAATCTTGGGGCTTTAGTATGACACCTGGCTTTACAGCTGACAAGACAGCTGTAAAGCCAGGTGTAAAGTTGGAATAAGGATTCAATCTTGGGGCGGGTCCATTTTCGAACTGGCAAGCTGAGGACAGTCGAAAATGGATCCGCCACACGGTTCGAGCGGCCCGTTTTATCTTAGTCCGAGAGGCGGTGGGCATAAAAGCGGGTCCGGATCGCTCGATCCGGACCCGCTGGGAACTGGTGCGCGGTTAAGCGCGGCGCTTCATGATGGCCCACGCCAGCAGCAGGACTGCCACACCGGCAGCGAGTACGGCACCCGCAACGACATAAGTGCTGTCGCCGGACTCAGGCAACGCCTCCTTGCTAGCCCTCTTCTTAGGCTTGGAAGTCGTGGTCGTAGTAGTCGTAGTGGTCTGGCCAGGAGCGGGCTTGGCAGCCTCGGCAACGGTAAAGGTCGTCTCGGCCGTGCCCGTGGTCGAAACCACGCTCAGCCTGTGTTCGCCCACGCCGAGCGTATTCAGGAAGCTCGCCTTGAGCGTCACGATCGTAGAGCCCTCGGTGAGCACGTAGTTCTCGGCCGCGACCTCCTTATCGTCGACCAGTACCTTCTGGAAGAACGCGAGCGGTGCGCTCGAACGGAAGCTCAGGTCCTTGACGGCGTCAACCACCATCGTCTGGCCCTTACCGTCGATGATCTCGGGTACCAGAATCGCGATTTCCTCGGTTGCGCCCTTCTCGCCGCAGACGGTGCACTCCTGGTGTTTCTTGCCCTTGGCCTCGGTAGTCGCCGGTTTGTCGACAACCCACTTAAAGGTATGCTCGGCCTTGTCGATGATGTCGCCGCAGCGGCAGTTATGCCAGTGGTTCTTGGCATCGCGTACCCAGCCGGAGCCGTCGGGCTCGTGCTTAAGCACGCCCTCGACCGTCACGTTCACATCGCCCTCGACGTCCTTGAGCTCATAGGTGCCCTTGGCGGAAAGCTTTACGGACGTGCCGTTGACCTTGACGGTGTAGTCCTTGCCCGCAAAGTACGCGCTGTCGATGCCCATGGTGAGTGTTGCGGTCCCGTGCCAATCGAGCTCGGTTGCCGTCGAGGTGAGCGCGTAGCCCACCTGATTGCTCGGCAGCGTCACGACCAGCTTGGGGCCGGCCGCCACGGTAACCTCGGTGGCGGAAGAAGCGTCGTAGTTGGCCTTGGCCTGGTAGCGCACCTCATACGTGCCGGCGGCAAGACCCGTAAGCTCGGCCGTGCCCTCGTCCACCGCCTGATACTTGTCAGCACCCTTGGCACGCCACTCCATCGTCGCGTCGACGCCCGTGATCTTGCCGTCACGCTTGCCGCTCACGGTCTCGGCCGCAACCTGGACCACCGGCGCGCCCTGCGCGGCGTTCTTGATGGAGAAGTCGCACGTCAGGCCCTCAGTCGGAAGCACGTAGTTGCCCGCGGCCTTGCCCGTCAGTGCGGTGAGGTTCGCCGTGTAAGAAGCGCCGGCCTCGGTCTGGGAGCCTTCGACGGTCGCGCCAAGGTCATCCTTGCCGATGACGTTGCCGAGCGTCGCCTCGGGGCAGTGCTCCTTGCCATCGTAAACAAACTCGCTGGTACCCCACTTCACAGTGAGCACGCGCTGGTTGATGGTGAACACGCCGTCAACAAACGTGATGTTGTAGTTGGGGTTAGCGTCCTTGGCCTGCGTCAGGTGCAGAGCATAGCCGCCGTCGCGCACGTTGTCGTCATCTTCGCGCTTAATCTCAATGCCCTGAAGGCTCTCGCCCTCGACAAGCTCGCCGGATGTGATCGCCCACGTAAACACGGGGTCAGCCTCGCCGTAGGTCTTGGAGGCGTCCTGGGCGGTGACCGTGATCGCGCGCGGCTTGACCTCGAGAGTCACCTTACCCTCGGCCTTCACGCCGTCGATCGTTACCTCATAGGACACAGTCAGCGTGCCGACGTCCTTAATCTTGGGGGCCTCGAGGGACCAGTTCTTGCCGTCGGTGCTGTACTGGGCCGTCGCGCCCTCGGGCAGACTCGTCGCATCAACCGTGTGATAGTCGCCGTCGTACACGTCGGAGTAGCCCTTGATGCCGAAGGCGGGGATCTCGACAGACTCGCGCTCGTAGCCACACGTCTTGCAGCGCTCATGCTTGGAACCGGGCTTATCAGCCGTAGCGGCCTGGTCGACGACCCACTCAAAGTCATGCTTTGCGCGGCCAACGTCTTCCTTGCCACAGGTGCAGATATTCCAATGTTCGGCGTCGTCGTGCTTCCAACCGCTACCGTCGGCCTTCTTAGGGCCGTCCTTGACCTCAACCGTCAGGGCCTCGGAGGCGTTATGGTTACGGTCGGCCTTAAGGCGAACGCTGTATTTGCCAGCGGCGAGGCCCTTAACCGACGTCTCGCCTTCGGCAATCCGCTGATAGTCGCTGGCAACCTCGGCTTTCCATTCGTAGGTGTTATCAATCCCGTCGATGCTGCCGTCCGCCAAGGCATGCCCGGTCGCGGCCGTCGTCTTGACGTCCTTGGGAGCGGCCTGTTCGGCGGGAGCGATCTTAATCTCAAGCTCGCCCTCCACCGGCACGTAGTCGGGTGCGGTAATACGGTACTTAATTGTCTCGGCGCACGCGTTGGTATAGGAGGGGATTCGGTCTTCGTACAGCGAGCCACCATTGACGCTATATTCGATCTTCATGCCCTCGGGGGCGTTGTCGACCGTCACCGACGGCGAGTGAGCCTTGCCATCGTAGGTGCCGTCAAAGCCCTTGGCCTGAACATTCTCGAACTGCGTGCCGTAGATGCTCCAGTAGAAAAACTTGCCGTATGTGAAGTTTCCCAGACCCCAAGCCTGGCTCCTATACGCACCGGGATCTTTCTCCGAAACCGATTCGTCCCAAGCGAAACGCTCGAAATCGACGCCCTCTTTAAGCTCAATCCATTCGTCGCCAAGCTTATACGTCACCTTAATGCGAGGCTTTATCTCCTCACCCGTCCACTCATAAGACGGAACGTCGTTGAACACGTCACCGTTGCTGAACCTGACGTTATCCTTCAACTTGTCGTAGCCAATGATTTCGACCTTGCAAAGATCCTTGCGGTTGGAGTCCTTCTCCGCAAGCGAGGCGGGGTTGATCTTGAACACGCGCTCGAGCGTAACATCGCTCTGCCCCTCGATGGCAACCGTCGCCACCACGCGATAGGTACCCGCATTCAGAGGCACCGACCCTTCCATCGCGAAGCCCTGGGGATTATCGTCATCCACGCCGCTATAAAAGCGTGCGCTCACAATCTTTACCTTGCCCTGGGCTACAGCGTTGTCCTTTTGAGACGGCTTGGTCGTAGCAAGCACGGCGTCGCGCTGCTTGCCGTTGTAGGTAAAGCTCAGGTCGCCGCTCTTGGACGACATCAGCGAGATCGTCTCGCCGTCCCTGGAGTAGACACAGTGCGAGGCCTCATACTGTCCGTTGCACGTAGCCGCGATGCTGTACCCATCCCTGTTGGCGGAATAGGCCCACTCGTGCTCGTGCTTGCGATGGATAACCTTGACCTTGCCATCGGTAACGTCGTATGCAAGGTTTTCGTTGGCGAGCTTGAGCCTGCTCGCGAGATCCTCCTGCGAAAGACCGCTCGTGCCAAGGTCCACATACTCATAGTAGTAATACTGCTTATTGGACTCGGGATCGAACTTGGTATCGTCGATAGACAGGACGGCTTCGCCCGTAAAAGACTTATCGACGTGAACCTTGCCGTAGCTACCGACATCGGACGCATCGACGCCCTTCGCCTTGGCCGTAGTGACCTTCGTGTTGCCGGCGAGCGTCACAGAACCAAGGGCGTAAACCGCGCAGCGCTGCGAGTCCTGACCTCTTATGTCGCGACCGTTGAAATAATCAGAGGGGAACACGAACGAATCGTCGATAACCGTACCGTTTATGGTGCACGACGCATCCTTTGCCACCGCAATGGCACTCGTCATGTGCATCTGATATTGAATACCCCACACATTGAACATATAAGAGCAGGGTCCATTCCATGACGTGTTATTTGTTGAACGGATACTGCAGTTATTCAGGGCGACTATGGCATTTTTGACGCCAATATTGCCCGCATGCACATGACCGCTCTCAACCTTCATCTCGTCGCATGCAATCATTCCCTGACTGTTGTTTTCGAACGTGCAGCCGTTCAACGTAACTTTTGGAGTCTTCGACCGCCCGACCACGCTCAAGGCGCCGACGCAGTCATCACTATTATTCTCAAACGTGCAGTTGACAAACGTTGCATCCACCGCGACCTGGCTGCCTCTGATAGTTACAGGCGCCGGCGAGGCTTCGTAAATTTCATTACCCTGGTCAACCTTGAATGCGTTGTTCTTGCAGCATTTCCAACCGCTGACACTCACGTTCGTGAAGCTGGCCGTCTCCCCCGCACCCATGGTTCCATAGAGCGTGATTGCCCGATCGGTATCTTTGTTCTCGGTCCTTGAAACAAGCTTGAGGTTTTCCACGGAAAGGTTGAGGCTCTTGCCCGTATTCGGTTTATCGACACCTCCACGCGCTTCGTAATCATTGCTATCGCTCAAAAACGTTTTTCCATCGCAGCGTACCTCGGTCGAGACACCCGAATCACCGATGAACTCGACATAACCGCCCTTGAGCACAAAGAGCGGGTGTTGCGAATATGTAAGGTCACGCTCGACGGTCAGCGGACCGCCCAGAGACGAGCTGTCGGTGAAATATAGGCGGGTCGGATTCTCCTTGGTGCCGCCCTCGACCTCATAGTGGTCGATATCAACCGTGCCGGCAAACCGATAGTCTTTGCCGCCGGAAAGTTGGATTACATCACTTTCGCCATACGAAAGCTCGCTTTTCAGGTGTTTCGGTTTGATCGCGCCCTGCGGATACGCCTCGGCTACCGTAGGTGTGGCGAGCGTCGTCGCCGCACCCCCAAGCGCCAGCGCTGCAGCCAGCACGCAAGCAGCAAGTCTGCGCATCCCCATCTTCTTCTCCCTCATCACGGCTCCCCTTACCCCTATGCTTTCGCAATGTTCGCTATCGCTTGGCGCCGGCGGGCGGCCTGACTCCCCGTCCGACCGCCGGCATCGATTGACATGTGTATCCATGGAGTATTGTGCGGCCGTCAAAACTGACGCCCTGCCGCTCAGCGCGAGTTGCGCACCGTGGGGCGCAAACGGGGTGTTCCTCCGCGGGCGGCGCGCACCCAATGTGGCAAAATCGAACTACTAAGGGGGCCCGAATGCTCAAGATCATCGCCTGCGACGACGACGTCGCTTTTCTAGATAGACTGCACCGGATGATCGACCGCTGGTCGACCGAGACGGGCACGGCGGTCGACGTTGCACTCGTCACGCGCGGCGAGGACCTGCTGGCCCGCCATGCCGCATCGCGCGCCGACATCATTCTGCTCGACATGATCATGCCGCTCGTCAACGGCATGGACACCGCGCGGGAGTTGCGCCAATCCGATACAGCCGTGCGTCTGGTGTTCCTCACCTCATCGCCCGAGTTCGCGCTGGAGTCCTATGAGGTCCGCGCCTTCGACTACCTACTCAAGCCTGTAGCGTACGAACGCCTGGCGCAACTGCTCGACGAGCTTTCGAGCATGCGACCTGACGCGACCGATGAGCTCGTGACCAAAACGTCCTTTGGATACCATGCTCTGCGCCTGTCCGATATCGAATACGCCGAGGCCCGCAACAAGCACGTGGTATTCCACCTGCGCGACGGGCGCGATATCGAGGCGCTCGAGCCGTTCCGCAACATCGAGGACCAGCTGGCCAAAAACGCGAACTTCTTTAAATGTCACCGTAGCTACCAGGTCAACCTGCGCAATATCGACCACTTCAACCGCACGGATATCGTCATGCGCTCGGGCGCTTGCATCCCGCTGGCGCGCAGTTGCAAGCAGGGTTTCCAGGATGCCTACTTTGCGGCACGGTTCGAGAGCGGGAGGCGCTAATGCTCCCCGCGGCCGAGATGGCACTTTGGGCAATCCACCACGCAACGACCCTGCTTTTTGGCGTTTTTGCCTCGGCGGCGCTCTGCGGTATCGAGATCAACCGGCGTCATGCGCTTGAGCTGGTGATGGTCGGCGCCGTAACCGGATGCGCATTCGGCCTCGCCAATGCCGTCGGCGGCGAGCTTTTCGCCCGTCAGGTATATCCGCTCGTCGTGCATCTGCCGCTCGTCATCTACCTGTGCGCGCGCTATCGCCTGAGCCCGCTGCTCGTTATGCTGGGCGTCACCAGTGCTTATCTGAGCTGCCAGTTCAGCAACTGGATGGGCATCGCCGCGCTCGCCGCCACCGACTCGCAAATCGCGTACTACGCGGCACGCATTATCACCACGGCCGTCGTCTTTGCAATCCTGCTGCATTGGGCCAGCGACATCGGTCCGCGCCTGGCGGTTAAAACCCCCACCGAGCTCGAGATTCTGCTCATCCTGCCGCTCGTCTATTACATCTTTGACTACGCCACCAACGTCTACACCACGCTCTTCCACTCGGGCTCCGTGGTGACGGTTGAGTTTTTGGCGTTTGCGCTTTGCGCGTTCTACCTCATGTTTCTTACTGTGTATCTGCGCGAATACGAGGCAAAGGAAATCGCCGAGCGCGAGCGCTGGATGCTCGCGACCCGCGACAGCGCAGCCATCAAGGAGCTCGAGGCCTGGCGCCAATCTGGACGTGAGCTTTCGGTTCTCCGCCACGACATGCGACACTTCCTGCGCGGCCTTGCGGCTTTGATCGAGGAGGGCCGCATCGACGAGGCGCTCGAACGCATCGACGAGCTCTGCGAGACAAACGACCGCACCGCTGTGCGCCGCTACTGCGCCAACGACACGGTCAATATCGTGCTTTCGTCATTTAGCTCCGATATCAACCGAAACGGCATCAGCGCCGATTTGCGCGCCGCCGTGCCCGAGAGCGTCCATGTAGCCGACGTCGATCTGTTTAGCGTACTCTCAAACGCCCTGGACAACGCCATCGTCGCCGCAAGCGCCGCTCCCCAGGGCAAGCGATTTGTCGATCTGGACCTGCGTTGCGAGGACGGACAACTGCTACTTTTGGTCTCCAACACGTTTGGGCGCCCGCCGCGCATGGTCGACGGCATGCCCGTGGCCGAGCACACCGGACACGGCTTTGGAACCAGGAGCATTAAGCTTGCCGTCGAGCGCATGAACGGCAACTGCCAGTTTCGCATTCACGGCGATCGGTTTGAGTTTCGCGCAGTGATGTAAGGGCGCGACAAGTCGGCGCCGCGCTCGACCCATCAGGACCGCCTTGCCGGCGCCAGTCCGCTACAGCGGCGCGGCGGCCGGGGTCAGCTGCTTGATGTAGGCCCACATGCGCTGCTTGGCGGCCTTGTCGGTCAGCGCGGCCTCAAAGCCGTCGAGCGCGAGTACGCGACGACCCTGCACGTGGGCGACCAAGCCGGGCTTGAGCATGGCGGTATCAAAGTCGTCGATCGCCACGAGCATGTCTGCGTAGGTCTCGCGCATGGTATCGGCCGCGCGATCGTCCAGCAGCAGGACCGCCTCGGGATCCAAGGCCTCGAGCGCCTCGCGGAACAGCTCGCACGGCAGGTCCTCGCCTATCGCAACCGCCCCGTCGCCCGCGCCGGCAACACTTGCCAACACGCAGAAATCCTCGGGCGCGTAACCGATGGCGCCGAGCGCCTTACGCAACGCGGCGCCGTCTGGACCGGCAGCCAACTCGCCACCTGCACGCTCGGCATCGTCTAAATCACCTTTTACCAGCACAATTGGCGAGCACGCGTTGCCCGCGATACGCACGCCGCGGCCCGCGAGCGATGCGAGCTCCTGCTCGGTCGCCTGGGCGATGGCTTCTTTTTTCTGGCTTTGTGACGTGGGCATGCGCTCTCCAATCGTTTGTATGCCCACCATTATATAAAAGAGCCGCCCGCGAGTGGTTGCATTGAGGGCCGTTGGGTATAAGCACGGTCGTACTGAGTTTTACGCGGCCGAGCCGCGTCGCACTATGGAGGTCACCATGGCTGACATTAAGCAGATTACCCCCGAGAATTTCGATTCCGTCGTTAACGGCAGTCTTCCCGTGCTGGTTGATTTTTGGGCACCGTGGTGCGGTCCCTGCCGTTCGCTCTCGCCCATTGTTGACGAAGTGGCCGACGAGCTGGCCGGCAAGATTACCGTCGCCAAATGCAACGTCGACGACAATCAGGACCTGGCCATGAAGTTTGGCGTTATGAGCATCCCCACGCTGGTTGTCTTTAAGAACGGCGAGGAAATCGACCGCTCCGTCGGTGCGCTGCCCAAGGCCAGGCTGCAGGCGCTGCTTGAGAAGCACCTGTAATACGCCGGTCATGTGTTGCCGTCCATGAGTGGTTTTGTGCCGCTCGCCGGAGAGCCGGGTGTTGCGCCCGCGACCACGGATAGTATGGTAATCACAAACAGCCCCCAGTGAACGGGTGCGGGTCAGACGGACTCGCACCCGTTTTCTTATGCGGCGATGCGTAAAGCGGGCGTAGTAGAATCTGAACCACTGATTAGACCCGTACAAAAGGAGATTCCCATGCATGACGTCGGAATGAACATGAGCCAGCTTGCCATGAGCGTCAAGCAGGTCGACGACACGATCGAGCTCGCTCACGAGTGGAGCCATCAGCTGCTGCATGCGACCGAGAACTTTGACATGGAGCGCATTGGCGCCAAGCTCGAGGCCGCCATGGCGGCACTCCACGAGGCGCACGACGCACTCGAGGGCTACGAGGAGGCCATCGAGGCCGACCATAACTCCGTTGGCTCCGTAAAGCTGGTGTAGCGTGGCCGAGCACGAGCACGCCTGCGAGCACGAGCATCCGCACGGGCCGACCGGCGACGTGGGCTGCCGTTGCAGCGGCTCCGCCTCCGAGCTGGTCCGTTTTTCGGTCACCGCTCCCGACGACCTGTTGCGCCGCTTTGACGAGCAAATCGCGCGCCGCGGCGACGTTGCCAACCGCTCCGAGGCCGTGCGCGACCTGATTCGCGCCTCCATTGCCAAGGAGCAGATGCGAACGCCCGACGAGCAGGTCATCGGGTCGCTCACCATGATCTATGACCACCATACCGGCGATCTGACGCGCCGTCTGGACGAGGTGCAGCACGACTACACCGACGAGATTGTCTCGACCATGCACGTGCATCTGGACCACCACAACTGCTTGGAGATTCTGGCGCTCAAGGGTCGCGGCGAGCGTGTCTACGAGCTGGCTGACCGTCTGCTGGGCCTGCGCGGCGTTAAACACGGCGAGCTCACCTGCGCCGCCACCGAGCAGAGCCTGGGGCTGTAGCGGGTCTTTGCGCGGCGCACCTGCCAAGAAGGGACAGGTTTGTTTTGGCAGGTTTAACGTTTTACCTACCAAAATAAACCTGTCCCTTTTTGGCAGGTCTCGATGAAGGAGGGTCGCATGCGACATGCGCATATCCATGTAACGGGCATTGTGCAGGGCGTTGGCATGCGGCCATTTGTGTATCGCGAGGCCATGGCGCACGGTATTTGCGGCTGGGTGCTTAACGCGGGCGATGGCGTGCATATCGAGGCGCACGCCCTAAGCGAGGCGCTCGACGAATTTGTCGCCGCGCTTTCCGAGCATGCGCCCGCGGCGGCTCGTGTGGAGCATGTCGAGGTTATGGACCTAGCGCCCGGCGACTGGGACGCCGCCAACGAGCGGGGCTTTCGCATTGTGGCATCGCAGGATCAAACCGCCCACACGACGCTCGTCTCGCCCGACATCGCCACGTGCGACGACTGCCTGCACGAGCTGTTCGACCCCGCCGACCGACGCTTTCACTATCCCTTTATCAACTGCACCAACTGCGGACCGCGCTTTACCATCATCCGGTCGCTGCCCTATGACCGAGCGGCCACCTCGATGGATTGCTTTCCCATGTGCCCCACCTGTGCCGCAGAGTATGGCGACCCGCTTGACCGGCGGTTTCACGCGCAGCCCGATGCCTGCTTTGATTGCGGGCCGCACATTACGTGGCGCGAGGCCGGCGAAGCCGCCGCGTCGCTGACCGTCGGCACCACGCGCAAGACCAGCGACGCTATTATCGACCGCTGCGTCGAGCTGCTGGCCAGCGGCGGTATTGTTGCTATCAAGGGCCTGGGCGGATTCCACTTGGCATGCGACGCCTCCAACGAGCAGGCGGTGGTCGAGCTTCGCCGCCGCAAACGCCGCAGCAACAAACCGCTTGCCGTTATGGTGCGCGGCCTTGCCGATACTGAACGCCTGTGCCATGTAAACGACGTTGAGCGCGGCCTGCTGGCCGGCAGCATTCGCCCCATCGTGCTGCTGCGCCAACGTGCCGTTTGCGAGAGTGGCGGCTCCCCCAACGCGCTCGCA
Organism: Collinsella sp. HCP3S3_D1; assembly: GCF_052064015.1. Taxonomy (NCBI): domain Bacteria; kingdom Bacillati; phylum Actinomycetota; class Coriobacteriia; order Coriobacteriales; family Coriobacteriaceae; genus Collinsella; species Collinsella sp. HCP3S3_D1. The sequence continues at coordinate 6,111 of NZ_JBQHWK010000027.1, read as the reverse complement.
CCGTCCGTCGCGCGCAACCTTCCTGAGCTTGGCGTTATGCTCCCCTATACACCGCTTCAGCATCTGTTGCTTGCCGCGGCAGAAGCCCGCGGTATGCACGCGCTCGTCATGACCAGCGGAAACCTGAGCGAGGAACCTATCGAGACCGATGACAACCTTGCATGGGAGCACCTTGTTGCCGCCGGCATCGCTGACGCGCTGCTTGGCAACGACCGTGCGATTCTCTCGCGCTACGATGATTCCGTGGTGCGCGTGGTCGGTGGGGTCGCCATGCCCGTTCGCCGCGCTCGCGGATATGCACCCCAGCCGCTGCCGTTGCCGGCGCTCGACGGCGCTCCGTCCTGCGTGCTCGCCTGCGGGCCACAACAAAAGGCCACGATTGCGCTCACGCGTGAAGGGACGAACGGCGAGGCAACCTGTTTTATGTCGCAGCATATCGGCGATGTTGAAAACGGCGGGACCTTCGATGCCTGGAACGCCGCGCGCACGCGCTTGGAAGATCTCTTTGACTTGGCGCCCGCCGCCTTGGTCTGCGATCTACACCCCAGCTATCTATCGAGCCAGTGGGCGCGCGAGCAGGCGCGAAAATGCAATCTGCCGCTCGTCGAGGTGCAGCACCATCATGCGCACATCGCAAGCGTAATGGCCGAGGCGATTGCCGCGGGCCAGCTTACAACCGACGCGCGCGTCCTTGGCATCGCCTTTGACGGCACCGGCGCCGGCACCGATGGGACCATTTGGGGCGGCGAGTTTCTTGTTGCCAGCCTTGGCGGCTTTGAGCGCGCCGCGCATTTGCGCACCTGGACGCTCCCCGGCAGGGCGGCCTCCGTGCGCGACGCCCGCCGCAACGCCTTTGCCCTGCTCAGCGAGCTCGGCCTGCTTGAACATCCGGGGGCCGAGCGGCTCTTGGACGGCCTAGACGAGCAAACACGCAGCGTGACGGCAACGATGATCGAGCGGAACATCAACAGCCCACGCACGAGCAGTATGGGGCGTCTCTTTGACGCCGCCGCTGCAGTTTTGGGCATTTGCGGGCAGGCAACCTACGAAGGCGAGCCCGCCATCGAACTCGAAGCCGCCGCCTGGCGCGCGCTCGGCAGCAAAATTACCCATGTTCCCGGCGATAAAGACGGCTGTTCCGCATCTGACCCATTGCGACTGGACAGTTTGTTCAGATTTGTATTAAAAACAGACCCTTTAACCAACGGTTTTGGCTCAGATTACCCCGAAGAGGGCTCTCCAGGCACCTCATTTGCGGTTAATACGCCCGCCGGATACCCCAAATCAACCCATTCGGGGCCCTCGCAGACGATTTATACCACCCATTACCACTCTAAAAAGTACAAATCTGAACTAACTGTCCAAGCAACCTCGAGCAGGTCTCTCGTCCTGGGCCCCAGCTCACTTTTTGCGGCGCTTTTGGAGGGAACCAGAGCCAGTGTGCCCGCCGACAGGCTCGCACTCGACTTCCATGTCGCCGTCGCGCGCTCCTCGGCACGCATCGCCAGCGAGATCTGCACCCGTGAAGGCCTCGATACCGTTGCGCTCTCGGGCGGCGTGTTCATGAACCGACTTCTGCTCCAGCTCCTCACCCGCGAGCTCAAAAGCGCAGGTCTTACTGTCCTTATCCCCCATACCGTGCCCGTCAATGACGGCTGCATCGCCTACGGTCAGGCGGCGGTCGCAAGCGCTCGTCTTGCGCAGATCGCATCGCAGTAGCTCGCTCTCGCACACCGCTGTGCCCAGCCGTCTCACAGGCGTAACGCGTTTGCCCGCGAACCCCGCGAGCGCTACCATCAACTGATGGATTATCGAGCGCCTATCCAGCGCAAAACGTATAAAAGGGGAACAATATGTGCCTTGCCGTCCCCGGTAAAGTAGTCAAACGCGACGATGGCCTCAAGGCTACCGTCGACATGATGGGCATCGAGCGCCCCGTGTCGCTGCGACTCGTGCCGACGGCGCAGGTTGGCGACTATATTCTCGTGCACGCCGGCTTTGGCATCCAAATCGTCGACGAGCAGGAAGCGCAAGAAACACTCGAGCTCGTTAACGCCATGACCGAACTGGCCGAAGAAGACCAACTGGCCAGCAACCCGGCCGAGGCATACTAGTGGCGGCCGGACAGCCGGTGCGCTCCGGTATCGACTTTTCGGCATTTCGCGACCCCAAGCTGGCTCGCGAGCTCATCGAACGCATTCGCGGTCTTGTCGGCGACCGTACCATCAACCTTATGGAAGTCTGCGGCACGCACACCGTGAGCATCGGCCGCTATGGCTTTCGCTCCATTATGCCGGCCGGGCTCAAGCTGCTAAGCGGCCCGGGCTGCCCCGTCTGCGTTACCGCCAACCGTGACATCGACCACGCGATCGCGCTCGCCAACATAGACGGCGCCATCATCACCACCTTTGGCGACATGATGCGCGTGCCCGGATCGTCCACCTCGCTCGCTGCGCAAAAGGCGGCAGGGCGCGATATCCGCATCGTCTACTCCCCGCTCGATGCGCTCGACATTGCCGAGCAAAATCCCGAACGCCCGGTCATTTTTATGGGCGTGGGCTTTGAGACTACGACGCCCACCATCGCCGCTGCCATCTTGGAGGCCGAGGCGCGCGGGCTTTTGAACTTTTCGGTCTATTGCGCCCACAAGACCACGCCGCCGGCGTTGCGCGCCATCGCCAACGATCCCGAGACCGCCATCGACGGCTTTATCTTGCCGGGCCACGTCGCCACTATCACGGGCTTGGCGCCCTTTAGCTTTTTGGTCGACGAGTTCGATACCCCGGGCGTGGTCACGGGATTTGAACCGGTCGATATCCTGCAAGGCATCTGCATGCTGGTCCAGATGGCTGTCGAGGGCAGGCCCGCGATCGACAACGCCTACCGTCGCGGCGTCAACGCAGACGGCAACCCCGTGGCGCGACAGCTGGTCGAGCAGGTGTTTGAGCCATGCGACACCACATGGCGCGGGCTGGGGCCGATTGCCAACTCGGGCCTTTCCATCCGCCCTGAGTTCTCGCGCTTTGATGCCCGTACCCGCTTTGACGTGCCCGTTGAGGCGACGGTCGAGCCGCGTGGGTGCCGCTGCGGCGACGTGCTGCGCGGGGCCATTACGCCGAGCGGCTGCCCGCTCTTTGGCCGCACCTGCACGCCCGAGCACCCCGTCGGCCCGTGCATGGTGAGCTCCGAAGGCAGCTGCGCGGCGTACTACCGCTACCGCGACTATTAGGTTCCGCCGTTCTAACGAGCGGCGGACTGGTCGACGCTGCGCCTCACCCATATAATTCCACCCACGATTGGAGTTTTGGATATGTCCCATAGCATCACCGATAGCACCATCCTTTTGGGCCATGGCTCCGGCGGTCAGATGATGAAACGCATCATCGATGAGGTCTTTTTGGATGCCTTTGGGACGCCCGAGTTGCTCGAAGGCAACGACGCCGGCGTCGCCGCGCTGCCCGCGAGCGGGCGCATCGCCATGTCGACCGACAGCTTTGTAGTCTCGCCGCAGTTCTTCCCCGGTGGCAACATCGGCCGTCTCGCCGTGTGCGGAACCGTCAACGATGTCGCGACCTCGGGCGCCAACGTGCGCTACCTATCGTGCGGTTTTATCCTCGAAGAGGGCTATCCCATGGATAAGCTCCGCCAGATTGTGCAGACCATGGCCGAGACGGCGCGCGAGGCGGGCGTAGCGATCATCACCGGCGACACCAAAGTTGTTGAGCGCGGCGGGGCCGACGGCGTCTACATCAATACCGCCGGCGTGGGCGAAGTGCCTGCGGATGTGGCGCTCAGCGGTGCAAACTGCCAGCCTGGCGATGTCATCCTGGTGTCGGGCACACTCGGCGACCACGGCATCGCCATCATGAGCCAGCGCGAGGGCCTGGCGTTTTCGAGCACGATCGAAAGCGATGCCGCGCCGCTCAACCACCTGATTGCCGACGTTTTGGCCGCAGCGCCCGGCACGCGTTGCTTTCGCGACCCCACGCGCGGCGGCCTGGCATCCACACTCAACGAGTTTGCCCAGGCCAGCGGTGTTGCCATGGAGATCGACGAGGATGCCGTGCCCGTGCGCCCCGACGTGCAGGCGGCATGTGAGATGCTCGGCTACGATGTGCTGCAGGTAGCAAACGAGGGCAAGATGGTCGCCGTGGTGCCGGCCGAGCAAGGCGATGCGGCTCTAGCCGCCATGCGCGTCGCCCGCTACGGCGAGAATGCCGCCATCATCGGTCGCGTGCTGCCACTTGCCGAGGGCTCCCGTCCCGCCGTGCGCGTGCGCACCGGCTGGGGCTCTACCCGCATCCTCGACATGCTCGTGGGAGAGCAGCTGCCGAGAATTTGCTAGGGCGGAATCTCATGAGTGGCGCGATGTCACCTGATATCCCTGGAGATGTTCAGATTCCAAGCACACCCAACGCGTAAGCCCAGTATTATGGGGTGCGTTTTGAAACCCAACGACGGGAGCTTTCATGGCAGCAGCTTTTTCCCATGTGATCTTTGATCTGGACGGCACCATCCTCAACACGCTCGAGGACCTGGCAGCCGCCGGCAACCATACCTGCGAGGCGCACGGCTGGCCCACGTTTGCCGTTGACGAGTACCGCTACAAGGTGGGAAACGGTATGCTCAAGCTGGTTGAGCGCTTTATGCCCGCCGAGTACGCGGGCGACGGCCGTATGTTTGAGCAGACGCTTGCCGAGTTTAGGGCTTATTACGGCGAGCACAAGGAGGACCACACCGCCCCCTATGCCGGCACGATCGAGATGCTCGACCGCTTGCGTGCCGCGGGTGTGCAGCTTGCCGTGCTCACTAACAAGGACCACGTCTCGGCGGCCCCGCTTATCGAGAAGTATTTTGGTTCCGAGCGCTTTGCGCTGGTACAGGGCCGTGTCGATGCGTTTCCGCCTAAGCCCGAGGCACCCGTCACGCTGCATGTGATGGAAGAGCTGGGCGCCGACCCGGCGACCACGCTCTACGTAGGCGATTCCAATGTCGATATCCTGACCGGCCACAACGCCGGTCTTAAGAGCGCAGGCGTCAGCTGGGGCTTCCGCGGCCGCGCAGAGCTGGAAGCCGCCGGCGCCGACTACGTGGTGGACAGCCAGGCAGAGCTCGCGGCGCTGGTGCTGGGCGAGTAGCGAGCGGGCACCAGAGCGAACAAATTGGCATGAAAAGAGGACGGCATAGACCTTCTGGTCATGCCGTCCTCTTTGAATGACAAGTTGTCGCTCTGGTGCCCACGCAGCGTCGAGCAGTTGCGGCGTTTGGTAAAACGCCGCAACGAACTAGTTCATCATCGCATTCATCATCTCGGTGGTTGCGGAATCGTCGGCAGACCACTCGTTATCCTCGTTGGCGGAATACTTAAAGGTGACCTTGGTGTCCTTGGTCTTAGCGGCCTTGGTCACGTCGACCATCACCTGGCCGGCCATCTTGTACAGCTCGTCCTCGGAAGGCATCGTATCGAGTGCGGCGATCTTCTCCTGATACTGGGTGGCGAAATCTTCGACGATCTTGTTCATGGACTTGCAGGTGATGGTGACCTCGGCGGTCGCGGTGCCCTTGTCCTCATCGACCGTCACATCACCGATCTTGTAATCAAAACCCTCGAGATAGCTCTTGGCATACTCCTCGGGATCGATGCCCAGCTGCTCAAACTCGTCGCCCGAAGCCTCTTCCAGGCCGGAGAGGAAATCATCGCCGCCGTTCTTGATCTCGTCAAACTGACTCGTAAGGTCGTCGGTGATGAGCTCCTCCACCGAAGGCCCTCCGCAGCCGGAAAGCAAAACCACGCACGCGACCAGGGCAGCCATCAGGGGCGCAAGCAGCAGCTTCTTTTTCATGACATTCCTCCAAACAAGCGGCGCTGCGTTTCCCGCGCAGCGCACGTCGTAACAGTAGGTCCATATTAGCGGCTCCGTTCAACCCCCTACGTCGCAAAAGCGTAGGCGGCTCAATTTGACGAGTGAATGGCCCATAAAGCAAGCCCCCTGCAATAAAATGCGCCTACTCGGCCTACTAAGACGATATGAGAAAGCCATTTGGGTCGCCTCCCCCGCGGCGCAGCTTCTTTTCGCGGGCTCGGGATGCCACAATGGGCTTTGAGTATCG